>JABDIZ010000253.1 GCA_013003465.1 Rhodothermaceae bacterium | reverse complement strand
CTGGTAGACCGTGGCGTTCTGGTTGGGGCAGGACGGGTCGTTCGGCGTGAGCGCACAATCGACGCCGCTGCCCGAGTCGCAGCCCGTGACGGCGAAGGCAAAGAGGCCCGCCGCGCCGAGGGTGGCGAGAGGCTTGAAGTAGCGGTTCATGGGGAACAGTGTGTTGGTGGGGGAGGGGTTAGAGGCGGTAGCTGAGGCCGAGGGAGAACGAGCGCCCCCGGTCGTAGCGGAGATTGACGAAGTCGCGGCCCTTGAATTCCTGCGTCACCTCGACCTCGGCGTCGAGGAGGTTCTTGGCTGAGGCCTTGAGCGTGAAGCCGCGCCCGAGCACCTGCGAGGCGGTCACGTCGAGGAGTCCCTGCGGGCGCTCGTAGTAGTCGGGTTGTCCGCCGCGGGCGACGAAGTCGAGGCGCGGGCCGAACAGGTTGTAGAAGACGTTGAGCGCCGTGCCGCGCGCATTCTCGTAGCCGAGGTCGAGGTTGAGCACGTAGGGGCTCTGGCCCTGGAGCGGGCGCGTGTCGTCCGCACTCGGGTCGTAGGTGCGGATCTGCGCCAGCTCCGCCGGATCGATAGACACCTCCGACTGTACGAGTGTCAGGTTGCCACCAAGGCGCACGTCTTGGAGGAAGGCGGCCACGAAGCCGAGCCGCGTGCGAGCCTCGAACTCGGCGCCGAAGACGCGGGCCTGATCGAGGTTACGGTACTGCACCTCGAGGTTGGTCGCCGCCGGAATGATGACGCGCTCGATGGGACCGTCGAACTGCTTATAGAAGCCGCTCACGGCGAGGATCATCCCCGGCTGGTAGAACCATTCCCAACGCAGGTCCACGTTGTCGATGAGCGTCCGGTTGAGGTCCGGGTTGCCCGTAAAG
This sequence comes from Rhodothermaceae bacterium, assembly GCA_013003465.1. GTDB lineage: Bacteria > Bacteroidota > Rhodothermia > Rhodothermales > Rubricoccaceae > JABDIZ01. The sequence continues at coordinate 14,342 of JABDIZ010000253.1, read as the reverse complement.
ATGGCGTTGGTCGCGAAGTCGTACGAACTGTACGGGGCGATCTCGCGGAAGGTGGGGCGGGCGAGCGTCCGGCCGTAGGCCGCGCGGAGGTTCATGGCCTCGGAGAGCGCGTACACGGCACTCGCCGCCGGGAGCAGGTCCGTCTGGTCCACCGCGCCTGTCCGCACCGGCGTGGCGAAGTTCTGCACGTCTATCTGCGTCGTTTCCAGCCGTGCGCCGCCGATGAAGCGGAGGCTGCGCGTGATAGCCGCGTCCACCATCGCGTAGCCCGCCGCAATCGTCTGGTCGCCATCGAACTGATTGCTCTGCGAGGTCAGGTCGACGATGTAGTTGCCGAAGATGGGGTTGCCGGTGGCATCCGTATCCACGATGCCCACGCCATCGGCGCCGAAGAAGGCCTCGGGGTCGCCCTCGTAGCGGAACTGGCTGTTGCGCTGGAACTCGAAACGACGCTCGCGGAATTCGCGTGTCTTGCCCTCGAAGGCCCCGCCGACTTTGACCTGCACCCCGCGCCCGAAGAGGCGGACGGGCGCCGTGACGTTGAGGTTGCCCGAAGCAATGGTCTCGTTGAGGTCGCGGAAATAGCGCGTCGGCTCGGGGTAGAGGTTGGCCGCAATGGTGTAGGTGTTGCCGTCGGGGCCGGGCGTGAAGTGGTTGGAGAAGTAGCGGAGGTCGGGCTCGTTCTGGAGCGAGCGGGCCAGCGAGGCGTTCCAGCCGATCTGGATGCCCCGGTCGCTCAGCGCGTGCTCACCGCGCAGTTGCGCCGAGGCGAGCTCGCGCTCGGTCAGCTCCAGGGCTCGCGTCTCATAGACCTGGTTCGAGGCAAGGTCGCGGGGGAGGCTGCCGCTGCGGAAGCTGGCCGTGCTCTCGGCCGAGCGGTTGTACAGCAGGTTCACCCCGACCTCGTGGCGCGGCGTGAGGCGGTACGAGAAGTTGCCGAGGCCGCCCCAGAGGACTTCGTCGCTGGCGGCCTGCGTGGAGAGGCGAATGTCGTTGACGAGTTCTGTAGCTTCGGCCGCGTTGCCAGGCAGTGTGTACTGGCCGAAGGTGCCGCCGTTGTGGGCGGAGACGTTACGGCTCCAGTTGAGCGAGCCGATGAAGCCGAGCGGCCGTCCCAACACCTCGATCTGGTTGCCGACCGACAGGCCATAGCTCTGCTCCAGCGGCGCGCTGCCAACCGTCGGTGCCATGACGGGGCTGAATGACTCCGAGATGGTTTCGAGACGCTGCGCCGCCGCCGGGTCGCTGAACGTCTGGCCGATGGAGGGGAGGTCGCCGTTCGCCACCGCATCGGGGAGCGACAGTGCATCGCTGGGGAGGGCGAAGAGGTTGAAGCCGCCGCTCGGGAGCCCGAGGAGGTCGTCGCCCGGCAGCGCGTTCGTGTTGGCCGACGACGACGCGGAGACCGAGAACATGAGCGCGTCGGGGTAGTCGCGCGTGGCGATGTTGACCGAGCCGCCGGTGAAGCTGCCGGGCTGATCCGGCGTGAAGGTCTTGGCCGTGACGATGTTGTCGAGCAGGCCGGAGGGGAAGAGGTCGAGCGGGATGGCGTTGCGGTCGGGGTCGGACGACGGCAGCGTGGCGCTGTTGAGCTGCACATTGAGGTAGCGGTCGCTGAGCCCGCGCATGATGAGGTAGCGGCCGTCCACGACGCTGGCACCGGTCACCTTCTCCATCGCATCGGAGGCATTCGAGGAGCCGCTGCGGCTGATCTCATCAGCGCCGATGGCATCGGAGACGGTGGTCGCGCGCTGGCGGTCGCGCAGGAGCGCAGCGCCGCTGTTCCGGAGCAGGCGGGCTTCTACGATTACATCGCCATGCAGCACAACGGCTTCTTCCGTCAGGGGCACATCGAGCGACGTGGTCTCGCCGGCCGTTACGTCCACGCCGGTCACGCGCTGCGTGTTGTAGCCGACGTAGGAGAAGACGAGGTCGTAGGTGCCCGGGACGAGCCCGGTGATGCGATAGCGGCCGTCGATGTCGGTGGCCGAGCCACCGGCGAGCTCGTCGCTGCCCTCTGGGTAGACGGCCACGTTGACGCCGATGAGCGTCTCGCCCAGGGCATCGTCCACGACGACGCCGGTGACGATGCCCGTCTGCGCCTGCGCGGCCGGGGCAACGGCGAAGAGAAGCACCGCCACGGCGGCGTACCAGGCGCGCGGGGCGCACGAGATCAGAAACGACATGGGGAGGGGATGAAGGTGTGGGAGGAGCCGACGAGGGAAGCGTTGGGAGCGTCTTCCAGTTCAGCAGAGGCAACTTCCCCCGCGCATGTTGTGCGGCTGTTACCCTGCCGTTACCGAATCATTACCGACCCCGCTTTTCGGTGAAGCCTCGGTAAAGCGCGCCTGCATTGCACGGTTAGGCAGCCGCGCCGAACTTTTTCTCTCGGCAGGACTACCAGCTTACCGTCGTTCCAACAAGCATCCGGTTCGCTCCCTGTCTGACTCGCGCGCCCGCACCTTCGCCATCCTGTTCTCGCTGTGGCTGATGGTCTTCACGGCGGCGAGCCAGACCATCATCGTCACGCCGATTCTACCGGTCATCGGGACGGAACTGGGCGTGCCGGCCTCGCGGCTGGGGCTTCTCATCTCGGTTTACTCCTGGGTGCTGGCCTTCGCCGCGCTCGTCATGGGGCCGGTCTCGGATCGCGTGGGGCGTCGGCGCGTGTTGCTCTTCGGTTCCGGTGCGCTGGTCATAGCCCTCGCGCTGCACGGCCTCGCGGATTCGTTCGGGGCGCTCCTTGGGATGCGCATACTCGCTGGCGCCGGGGGCGGGATGCTCAGCGGCGCAGCCGTCTCCTACGTCGGCGACTATTTCTCGTATGAACGGCGCGGCTGGGCGACGGGCTGGGTGATGAGCGGCGTTCCGTTCGGGCTCGTCATCGGGATTCCGCTCGGCCGCATTCTCGCCGTCGGCTTCGGGTTTCGGACGCCGTTCGTGGCCTTCTCGGCCGTGATGGCCGTCGCCTTCGTGCTGATCCTGACCGTCGTGCCACAGCCCGATGTGGAGCGCGAGTCAAAGCGGATGACCGTGGCGGGCACGCTGAAGCGCTACGCGGGCCTGCTGGGTCAGCGCGACGCGCTCACGGCCGCAGCCACCTACTTTCTGATGTACTTCGGATTGGGGCTGCTCGTCGTCTACCTGCCGCAGTGGCTGACCGAGCAATTCCCGCTGGAGATCGCTCTGTTCGGCAAGCCGCTGACGCTCTTCGGGTTGCCGGTGGACTTCATCGCCACCCTGTTTGGGGTGGGTGGGTTGATCAGCGTCATCGCCAGCCCCATGGCGGGGACGCTCTCGGACCGTATCGGGCGCAAGCCGCTGATTCTGGCGTCCTGCATCGGCCTCGCTCTGGTGACGGTGCTCGTCACGTACCTCGTGACGGTGCGCTGGCGCGCCTACCCGCTCTACATGGCGATCATGCTGCTCTTCGCCATGCGGATGACGCCGCTGCAAGCGCTGCTCACGGCGCTGGTGCCCGCCCGTCAGCGCGGCACGCTGCTCTCGCTCACCATCGCCGTCGGGCAGATCGGGACGGGCCTCGGTGCGAGCCTGGGCGGCATTCTCTACGCCAGTTCAGGCTACCGGATGACCACGATGGCGTCGGCCGCCAGCATCGTGCTGATGGCGCTGCTCGTGTGGCGCTTTCTGCCCGAACCGACGGCCGATGCCGAGGAGGCGATTCCGCCTGCCGATGCCTTGCTACCGGTGCCCGAGGTATCCGCCTCTGCGTCTACCTCCTGATGCTCAGGCATTCATCGTCTCCAGGAAGGCCTCGTTGGAGTCGGTGCCTTGCATCCGTTCCAAGAGGAAGCGCATCGCCTCGACGGGGTCCATGTCGGCCAGTAGTTGGCGGAGGAGCCAGATGCGTTGCAGGCGCTCGGGCGGGACGAGCATCTCTTCGCGGCGGGTGCCGCTTCGCAGGATGTCGATAGCAGGGTAGATGCGGCGGTCGGCCAGGTCGCGCGTGAGCACCATTTCCATGTTGCCCGTCCCCTTGAACTCCTCGAAGATCACCTCGTCCATACGGGAGCCGGTGTCGATCAGGGCCGTGCCGATGACGGTGAGCGAGCCGCCCTCCTCGACCGAGCGCGCGGCGCCGAAGAGCCGCTTAGGTCCCTGGAGGGCACCCGCCTCGAGACCGCCGCTCATGGTGCGGCCCTGGCTTTCGGCCACCGCGTTGTGGGCGCGTGCCAGCCGCGTGATGGAGTCGAGCAGAATCATGACGTCCTGCCCGGCTTCCACGAGGCGCTTGGCTTTCTCGAGGACGAGACTGGCCACTTGCACGTGGCGTTCCGGAGCCTCGTCGAAGGTGGAGGCGATGACCTCGGCGGCCTGCACGTGGCGCTGGAAGTCGGTGACCTCTTCAGGCCGCTCGTCGATGAGCAGCACGATGAGGTAGGTGTCGGGGTAATTGGTCGTGATCGCGTCGGCGATCTTCTGGAGCAGAACGGTCTTGCCGGTTTTCGGCTGCGCGACGATCAGGCCGCGCTGGCCCTTGCCAATCGGGCAGAACAGGTCGATGATGCGCGTGGCGGTCTCGTCGGACGACGTTTCCAGCTTGATCTGCTCGTCGGGGTAGCTGGGCGTCAGGAAGTCGTAGCCGGGGCGCTCGGAGAAGACCTCCGGCGTGCGCCCGTTGATGGTGTTGACGCGGATGAGGGCGAAGAAACGCTCGCCTTCCTTCGGCGGGCGGATCTCCCCGTCTACCGTGTCGCCGATTTTGAGCGAGAAGCGCTTGATCTGGCTCGGCGAGACGTAGATATCGTCGGCCGAGGGCAGATAGTTGTATTCCGCCGAACGCAGGAAGCCGTAGCCATCGGGCAGAACCTCCAGCACGCCGACCTTGCGGATCATCCCTTGCAAGGCCACGCCCGCCGGATCGAAAGCACGCATGTAAGCGGGCCAGTTCTCGCCGAGCGGCTGCCGTGGCCGATTGCGGCGGCGGCCTGCGGGCCGTGTTTGGGGCCGCGGCGCCGCGGCCTCGCGATCCATGCGCTCCCGAGAAAGCACGGCCGAACTCTCGTTGCTCTGATCGGGCGCATTCGCCCCGGCTTCAGCGTTGGCTTCGAGGATCTCGTAGATCAGGTCCCGCTTGCGCAGATCGGCATAATTGCCAACACCGAGGCGCCGCGCGATTTGTTGAAGCTCCGAGATTCTTTTCTCCTGGAGCGAAAGGATATTCATGTGTTGAGAAGGGTAGCCAGCTAGGCTGTGGCGGCCAGCCTGGCTAGAGATCAGAACCGCGAGAGGTGAGGGAAGAGGAGCGGCCACCGGGCGCAAGAGTCCGTCTGCCCATAAGCACCTGAAAGATAAGCGTCTAGAACAGGCGCGGTTCCGGGCTGGGACGGCGTGTAGGGTCTGTTCTACAACTTACGGTGTGCGCAGTTCAGGCGTTGCACTCTGGAGCGCTTCCACCGTCCCATGCGATCCCGTGACGAGCAGGACATCGGTGGCCGTTGCCTCTCGGCTAAACCATTTCAGCCCGGCTCGGATATCGGCTACGGGCTGCACCGGCACGCCTTGCGCCTTCAGGCACGCGGTCAGGGCAGCCACCGACAAGGCACGCGGGGAGGGCAACGCGACGGGCAGGGCGGTGGCACCCTGTTGCGCCAGCAGGACGGCCAGGGCCTCCGCATCTTTGTCGGCCAGCATCCCCACGAGCGCGAACAATCGCCCGCCCGGCTCAGGTTGTGCAACGGCGAGTGCCGCTCGCCAGCCGTCGGCGTTGTGCGCTACATCGGCCACGATGCGGGGACGGTGTTGCCAGATCTCGGCGCGCCCCTGCAACCCGCTTAGGTGCACCACTTCCGCCAGCCCGGTATGCACAGCCCCAGCCGACAATTGGGGCACCGCGATCTCGGCGAGGCGCACGGCGAGCGCCGCATTCCAGTATTGGTGACGGCCTGCGAGCCCGAGGCGTACCGCGCCGTACTCCTGAAGCGGCGTGCGCAGCGTCAGCCGATCCGATGACTCCTCGGCAGGAGTTAGCGTGATCGTTTCGCGAATGGCCTCGAACGGGGCCCCGGTGGCTTTGGTCACCTCGCCAATCGCGGCGTGCGCCTCGGCGTCGGCCACGGCAGAGAGCAGCGGCACGCCCGGTTTGGCGATTCCGGCTTTCTCGCGAGCGATGGCCGCGAGGCTGTCGCCGAGCAGATCGGTGTGGTCGCGGCCGATGTGGGTGATGCCGCATGCCACGGGCCGGAGCACGTTCGTCCCGTCGAGGCGCCCGCCGAGGCCCACCTCCACGACGGCGAGGTCCACGGCCTGCTCGGCGAAGTAGAGGAAGCTCAAGGCCACGCTCGCCTCGAAGAAGCTCGGCCCGATACGCTCGACATCGCGCCGGTGCCGCCCTACGGCCTCGGCGACCCACGCCTGCGGAGCCGGTTGCCCGTCGAGGCGCATCCGCTCGGCGAAGTCGAACAGGTGCGGGGAGGTGTGCAGGCCCACCTGCAACCCGGACGCTGTGGCGATGGCTGCTGCGAAGGAGGCTGTTGAGCCCTTCCCATTGGTCCCGGCGATGTGGAGGCTCGGGAAGCGCGCCTCTGGATGATCCATCGCATCGAGCAACGCGCGCATCCGCTCCAGGCCTGGCTGGAAGGCCGCGGCTCCGGCATCAGCAAACCGCGGGAGCGCGTGGAGGAAGGCAAGGGCGTCCGCGTAGGTCATATGGGAGAGAAGGGAAAGGAAGGAGGAGAAAGAGGAGGGGGTGTACGGGCTCTCCTTTCTTTCCGCGCTCTACAGGCTCTCCTCTCTCTCAATCCGTCGCCGGTCGTGGCCGAGGTGCGTCAGACGGAAGCGAAGCGTGTAGGGTGGCAGCAGAGGCTCGATCCGTTCAGGCCACTCGATCACGCAGGCGCCCTCGCCGTAGAGGACCTCGTCTACGCCGATCCGTTCCGCCTCGTCGAGCCGCTCGATGCGGTACAGATCGAGGTGGTAGAGGGGGAGGTCGCTGTCGTACTCGTTGATAAGTGTGAACGTGGGCGAGGTGACGGCCGCGTCGTCGAGACCCAGGCCGCGGGCGATGCCTTTGACGAGGTGCGTCTTGCCCACGCCGAGGTCGCCGTAGAGCGCCACCACGTCGCCGGACTGCAGAATCGTGGCGAGGCGTTCGCCGAGGGCGAGCGTTTCGTCGGGCGAAGCCGTTTCAGCAGGGAGGAAATCGAGGAGCGACACAGCGGAGCAAACCAAGGGGCTCGCAAGGTACCGGTGCCGACCGCGTGCGTGGTGGACGAAGACGACCCCCGACCCGAACCCGAGGGGGCATCGCGGGTACACCGGCGCATCTCGCCCTCGCTTCGATGCCGCCGCTTCGCCGTTCCTCTGCTCCCCTTCATGCCGAGCATGTCGGCTACCTGGAACTGCTGCGGACCAATGCGAACGTGCGGCGGCTCTGGTTCGGCTCGGTCGTCTCGCTCTTCGGCGACTGGTTCAACACGCTGGCGATCTACCGAATTGTGCAGGACCAATCGGGCTCGGCGCTGGCGCTCGCCGCGGCGCTCGTGACCAAGCTGCTGCCGCTGGCCCTCGCCTCCCCGCTGGCCGGCGTGCTCGTGGACCGCTTCGACCGCCGCCGCGTCATGATCGGGGCCGACCTCGTGCGCGCGGTCATCGTACTGGGCTTCCTGTTCGTCCGCGACGCGAGTGACCTGTGGCTCCTCTACACGCTCGCCTCGGCGCAGATTGTCGTCAGCGCCGTATTCATGCCCGCCAAGAGCGCGCTGCTGCCGAACATCACCACGAATCGCGAACTCCTCACGGCCAACGCGTGGCTCTCCGCAACATGGTCGGTGATGCTCGCCGTGGGCGCGGCCGCGGGGGGCCTCGCCGTGGATGTGTTCGGAACGGACGCCGTGTTCGTCTTCGACAGCCTGACCTATCTCCTCAGCGCGGTCTTCATCGCGCGCATGACGGTGGTGTCCGCACCACGCGAGGCTGCATCCGAGAAGGAGCCGGTCCTGCGGGCGGCGCTGCGACAGGTCGGGGAAGGCTGGACGTACCTGCGCCATCATGCGGGCGTGCGGCGCATCGTCTGGGCGAAGGCCTCCTGGGGAGCGGGCGGAGGGGCGCTGCTCCTGATTCTTGCCCTCCTCGGCGACACCCTTCTCCCCGAGGCGCAGACGACGGGCATGGGCATCCTGTTCGCCGCGCGCGGGCTGGGCACAGGGCTCGGTCCGGTTCTCGCGCGGGCGGCCTTCCCCGACGCATCGCGGTGGCCGCTGGTGCTGGGCGCAAGCATCGCAGCGACGGGGCTCGGTTACTTCGCCCTGGGCCTGGTACCTTGGACGGTGTGGATTGCCGGGTTTGTGGTCTTCGCCCACGCAGCGGGCGGCGCCAATTGGGTGCTCTCGACGACGATGCTCCAGCAGCGTTCGGAGGACCGCTTCCGCGGCCGCGTCATTGCTACGGACTGGCTGCTCGTAACGCTCGTCGAAAGCGTTTCGGTGATGGTGGGCGGCGTGTTGCTGGAGGTGGGGATGGGGCTGCGCGCGGCCGTGCTGCTGTTCGCCGGGATTCAGGTGCTGAGCGGGGTGCTCTGGACGCTACGGGTGGTGCCTGCCGAGCGGGTGGCAGCGGCCTGACGAAGCCTGAAGAGGCCGTCGGATCGGCTTTTGCGCGAGGCTCTGACGGGTTGCTCTTCGGAAGAGCCCGTTCCGCCGCTCACTGTCCCGAATCGCTCATTTTGACCGGCCCTGCCAAGACCATCGCGCCGCGCGCCGACCGGGCGCCCGCGTCCCCGGCGAGTGCCGACGCTACGCCTTTACGCGCGCGCGTGGAGAATCTCCCCTTCGTCATCGTACGCCTCGACCGCGAGGGCACGCTGCGCTACGCCGGTCCGGGTGCCGAGGCCCTCACTGGGTACGACGCCGAGGCCCTGGCCGCCCCTCACATGGTGCTGCGCCTCGTCCACCCCGAGGATCGGCACCGGCTCACGGCGGGACTGAGGCAGGTAGACGCCGATGGACGGGCGGTCGTTCGCTTCCGGCTCGTTCGTGTCGATGGAAGCGTACGTATGGCTGAGGCACGGATCGCGGCGGCCGAGGACGGGTTCGAGGGCGTGGTGCTGGACCTGACCGACGCAGCCCTCGATGCCAGCGAGCTGCTGCCGCAGGCCCTCTACCAGATCTTCCTCGAACAGAGCCCGGTCGGGGTGGTTCATCTCGACGCCGAGGGGGTGGTGACCTTCGAGAGCCACCGCGCCCGCCGCATCACAGGAGAGGCGCCTGCCGACACCTGGATCGGACGCCGCATGGCCGACCTGGAGGGTTTCGACGCCGACCTGCTCCAGCCGCTCCAACGCATGCAGGCGACAGGCGACCTCTTTGATGTGCGGAACGTGGCGTATACCCGGGCGGATGGCATACGGGTCCATCTACGCGTGGTCGGCTCGCCGATTCGGGATCCCGAGGCGGGGCAGGTGGGTGGGGTGCTGATGCTGCTGGACGTGACGGCTGAGCGGGAGCGCACCGAGGCGCTTCGCCTACGGGCGCGGTACGAGGCGGCGGAGCTCACCTTGCGCAATGCCGCCCTCAGCAGCCCGGACGGCCTCGCCTTCCTGGAAGCCACCGTCGCACTGCTCGGCCGGACGGCCGGAGCCGATCGGGTGCGGGTGCTGCTCGGCGATGAAAGCGAGACGCTCATCTCCGTAACCCTCTGGACCGCCGATGTAGCGAGCATACCCGAGCCGCTCGAAGTGGATCTGTCCGCGTGGCCCACGCTCGCCGCCGGTCAGCCCCTTCGTGCGGAGCGAGGCGGCACGTCCCAGGCGCTGCTCGATGCCGCTGCGTGTGAAGCGGCGGTACTCGTGCCGTTTCAGGATGAAGGCGAGCGCATCGGGCTCTTTCTCCTCGAACGCCTGGACGGCGGTGCAGCGTGGCAGGTGGCCGAAGTGCGCGCGTTACAACGACTCATCGGCCTGTTCGAGACGCTATGGGCCTGGACCGGCGCCGAGGCCCGGTATCGCCAGACGGTCGCCGATCTCAGCGATGGGCTCTTCAGCTTCGCCCACGACCTCAACGGAAACCGGCGCTACGCCTTCGTCACGCCACAGTTCGAGCATCTCACCGGATGCGCAGCGGCGAATCTGGTGGAGGAGGCCGAGAACGCCGAGGGGATCGAGTGGGCGGGCCTCATCCACGAAGAGGACCGAGATGCCTTCAGTGCCCACGAAGCAGCCTTGCAGGCGGGCGATCCCAGTCGGCTCAGTTACCGCATTCGGCGCCCAGACGACGGCGCCGTCCGGTGGATCCGCGAGAGCGCGACGCCGAGCCGGAGCCCGAGCGGTCGACCGATCGTAGGCGGGCTCGTCTCGGACGTGACCGAGCAGAAGCGCGCGGAGGAAACCCTGCGTCAGGCCAAGCATGCGGCAGAGCAAGCCAGCCAGGCCAAGACCAGCTTCATGGCTATGATGAGTCACGAGATCCGCTCGCCTCTCGGCGCCATCCGTGGCTTTGCCGAACTGCTCAAAGGCGAGGTGGACGAACTGGGCGCCGAAGCCCTTCCCCCGCAGATCGGCGAGTTCACAGGCATCATCGCCGAGAACACGCGGCGCGCGTTGCACCTCGTCCACAACCTGTTCGACCTCGCTCGTCTGGAGACCGGCGCGCTCACGCTCCAACACACTGCCGTGGCGCTGCATCCGGCCATCGAAGGCGTCCTTGCAGAGTATCAGGCCGGGGCCGAGGCCAAAGGCGTGAGGGTGGCCTTCGATCCTGCGACGGCGGAGCCTCTCGTAGCGGGTGACCCCGACCGTGTGACGCAAGTCGTGGATCATCTCGTATCCAACGCGGTCAAGTTCACGGAGGCGGGCCAGATCACGCTGCGCACGAGGGTGGATGATGAGGCCGTACGCCTCATCGTGGAAGACACCGGCGTCGGCATCGCCGAGACCTACCTGGACGGGCTGTTCGCGCCCTTCTCGCAGGAGGACTACCGTCTCAATCGGGCGTATGAGGGCAGCGGTCTCGGCCTCGCCATCGTGCGCCGCCTCCTCGACGCGATGGGTGGCACCATCCAAGTGGAGAGCGAGAAGGAGAAGGGCTCGCGGTTTGTCGTGACGCTGAAGAGAATGAGGGAGACGGAGAAAGGGTGAACCGGCGCAGACGTTTTCACGCTCTGCGCGCTCTCTGCTCTGCTCTCCCATTCTCGACATTCTCCAGGGCCTGCTTCACGTTGCGCTGAAACCCGTCGAACTTGGTGCGCTTGACCGGGCTGCGGCGGAAGCGGCGACGGAACTCTTCCAAGCTGATCTCTGCCCACTCCCGGAGCTCGGTGTCGGTGACGCCCTCGCGGGGGAGGAAGCGCGCGTCTTTCGTGGGGCGCTTGAACCTGTTCCAGGGGCACACGTCCTGGCAGATGTCGCAGCCGAAGAGCCATGTGCCGAAGTCGCGCGCGATGTCCTCCGGGAAGCCTTCGCCGCGATGCTCGATGGTCCAGTACGAGATGCAACGGCTGCCGTCGATCTGGTAGGGGGCGTCGAGGGCGTCCGTGGGGCATGCGTCGAGGCAGCGCGTGCAGGAGCCACAGTAGTCGGCGGCGAACGGATCGTCCGAGGCCAGCGGCACGTCCACGATCAACTCGCCGACGAAGACGAATGAGCCGAGTTGGCGGCTGATGAGGTTGGTGTGTTTGCCCTGCCAGCCGAGCCCGGCCCGCTGCGCCCACACCTTGTCGAGCACCGGCGCCGAGTCCACGAAGGCCCGCCCTCCTGCACCACCGACGCGCGTGTCGAGCCAGTCGAAGAGGGCCGCGAGTTTCTCCTTGAGCACGTCGTGGTAGTCATCGCCCCACGCATAGCGGCTGATTTGCCCGGTCGTGGGGCTCTGGTCAGGCTCGACCGGCTGATAGTAGCTGTGCAGCACCGAAACGACTGATCGGGCGCCAGGCACGAGCCGACGCGGGTCTACACGCTTCTCGAAGTGGTTCGCCATCCAGCCCATCGTCGCATGGCGCTCCTCGTGCAGCCAGCGTTCGAGGCGGCGGGCCTCCTTGTCGAGCCGCGTGGCCTCGGCAATGCCACAGGCGTCGAAGCCGAGGCGGCGAGCCTCCGCTTTGAGATCGCGGGCGAGTCGCTCCTGAGCCTGTGAGTCGAATCCGGGCATGGGGGTCCAACGCACGAGGCCCGTCAGGCTTCCACAGAAAAGCGCCACCGCCTGTGAAGGCGATGGCGCTGCTCGGATTCCGGGGTGCAGGAACCGGGCTTAGTTCCTGTCCGCTCCGATGCGGTCGAGGAAGTTGCTACAGTCCAGCGGAATGGATTCGACGCGGCGGCCATAGCGGCAGCCTTCCTCCGGGTCCTCCTTGTCGCAGGGCGGGAACGAGGCGCCCCGATTGCGGACGTGCATCCGGTCAGCGGCGATGCCACGGTCGAGGTAATAGTCGTAGACCACCTGAGCCCGCTGGCCCGCGAGCGGCATCCCGAACTCGTCGTACTCCGACGTATCCGTGTAGCCATCGATGAAAAGGCAGCACTCGGGATGTTCGCGCAGGAGCTGTACGTTGTTCTCAAGGAGATCGCGGGCGTCGTCGGTGAGGCTCGTGCTGCCGTACTCGAAGTAGATCGCGTTCAGTTCGGTGAGGTCGCACACGATGGGCTGCGGCGGCACGATCACGGGCGGCGGCGGTACAACCGGAGGAGCAGGCGGCACGACGACGGGCGGCGGGGGCGGCGGGGCGCCCCCGAAGCCGAAGTTGAACCCGGCAGCTAGGCCGCCCGTGCGGAAGCGTTCATCGAAGGAGCGTTCACCTTCAGGATCGACTTCGCCCGGGGGCTTTTCTTTGCACTCTGGCTTCTCGGGGAATTTCTTGCACTTGCATTCCATGCCCTCCGGGTCCGTCGCGCACGGGTCGTCACCGAAGGCATTGGCCACGCTCGGGCTCAGCTCCTGGCCCACCTCGTTCAGGATGAAGCGGTAGCTGCCTTCGAGGTAGAAGGAGACGTTGCGCGAAACCCGAATGTCCACGCCCACACCTGCCGGAATGAAGTAGGCCGTGCGGTCGCGGTCGAGCGCGTCAATGAACTCATCTTGGCCGAAGGGGTCGGCCACGAGGGCACCGAACCCAGTGAACACGTACGGGACGAGGCTCGAGCGCCGGTAGGAAATCAGGTTGACCAGCAGGTCGCCCTCGCCCAGGAACACCTCGTTCGTCAGGAACGGATTCTGGCCGGGTCCTGCGTCCTCGTCCGTGTCGGCGCCGATGTTAAGCAGCCCTGCCGTGGTCCGGAGGTAGAGGCGGTCGCGCACGAGCGGGAAGGAGACGTGGGCCGTCACGCCCAAGCGGGCCTTGGTCACCGAGTCCTGGGCATCAACGGTGCCGTACAGGATGTTGGGACCGTTGTAGGCGAAGAGCCCGGCACTGACGCCCAGCCGTACGCCGGGTACGCTGTAGCGATCGGTGGAGCCGTCCTCGTCCAGCGTGCGATACGGTTGGGCCTGTGCGCTCGTCGCGAGCCCGAGGGCGGTCACGAGCACAAAGCCGAGCGCGAGGGAGAGCGTGCGGGAGAACATGGAGCGTCAGGACTGGTGGAGCAAGAGAGCGCCAGCGCGGCGCACGACCCAGGCGAAATCAGGTCGGTTGGCAGGCCCCGAGTCAAAAAGCCGACATATCCGCGGAGTAGAGGAATCAGCAGTAGAGTCGGGCCGCACCGGGTTACATCGCTGTGGCCTATAGAGCCATTTTCTCACCAGGGGGTACCTCCCAGAGCCTCGCTCTGAGCACGGGCTTCGCACAGGACGCGGGACGCGCGCCTCGATAGGTCTATAGGTCTACACAAGAGAAGGGCGGCCCACCGATCGGTAGGCCGCCCTTCTGTGTCAGACGGAGCGTCTGGGATGCGGCTTACATCCCGTCGTCGCCCATGTCCATGTCATCCATGCGGTCGCAGTCGACCGGGATGGACTCCGCACGGCGGGCGTTCCGGTCACCCGGGCCCGGATCCGACTTGGAATCGGAGTCCGGTGCTTCGCCGAGGCCGCGGGCGAGGATGCGGCTTTCGTCGATGCCGTTGGCGACGTAGTACGCCTTGACTTCCTCAGCGCGACGCTCGGAGAGGCGGAGCTTGTCGCTCTCGCTGTCATCGGCGTAGGCGTTGATGACCACGCAGATGTCCGGGCAACGGCGGAGCACTTCGAGGTTCTCGTCGAGGCGGCTGCGGCCTTCGGCCGTCAGTGCGCTCATGCCGTACTCGAAGTAGACCGTGTTGAGTTCGGTCACCTCATCGCAGAACGTATCGCCGACGGTGACGGTCACCGTGCAGGTGTCGCTCCCGTAGGCGTTCGTTGCGGTGATGGTCACCGTGTAGGTGCCGGTGTCGCCGTAGGTGTGGCGGGCCGGGAGGCTGT
>JABDIZ010000242.1 GCA_013003465.1 Rhodothermaceae bacterium | reverse complement strand
GCATGCGCGGGAGCGGAGGTTCCCGCAGTGTACGGGTGTGGCCGGGTTGATGGCTACTCTCCGGCGCCCGAATCCGCCCAATGTGCTAAATTGTTAGCACATCCGAACATCACCCCTCTGCCCGATGCGCCTGGCTACGCTGTTCCTAAGTCTCGTTGTGTTTCCCCGCGTGGCCGACGCCCAGACCTCGGTGCGGGTGCCGCCACCGACCACCAATGAGGTGACGGCGGTTTTCGTCGAGGAGAGCCCGCGCATCGATGGCCACCTCGATGAAGCTTTCTGGCAGACCATTGCGCCGGTCACCGACTTCATCCAGGTCTGGCCCGAGGACGGCAGCCCGGAGACCGAGCGCACGGAGGTGCGCATCGCCTACGACCGCGACTTCCTCTACTTCGCCTTTTCGTGCTACGATGCCAACCCGGAGCTCATCCGGGCGAAGAACCTCGAACGCGGTGGCCGCAACGACCGGGACGATCACGTCTACATCGGCCTCGACACCTACCAGGACGGGCGCAACGCGTACCTCTTCGAGATGAACGCGCTCGGCACGCAGGACGACGCCACGATCACCGACGAGGGCATCACGATCGACAGCTTCTCGTGGGACGCCGTCTTCCGCAGCGAGACGGTAATCAACGAGGCGGGCTGGTTCATGGAGGTGGCGATTCCCTTCCGGCAACTCCGCTTTCCCGAGGGAGACGACCTTTCGTTCGGGCTGATGCTCTCACGGATGGTCAACCGCAAGAACGAGCGGGGCATGTGGCCCCGCATCGGGCTGGACTACGGCGGCAGCTCGTTCGGCGCGCTCGCGGCCGTCTCGCGGTACGGCACGCTCCGCGGGCTTCGCAACGTCCGCCGGGGCCGCAACATCGAGATCAAGCCCTACCTGATCGCAGGTGCACAGGAGGTTCGTGACGACCTCAGCCTCGCCACCACGGAGAGCGAGGTCACGTTCGATGCCGGGGGGGACCTCAAGTACGGGATCTCGTCCAACCTGACGCTCGACCTGACGGTCAATACTGACTTCGCGCAGGTCGAGGCGGACAATGTGCAGCTCAACCTGAGCCGCTTCAGCCTCTTCTTCCCCGAGAAGCGCGAGTTCTTCCTGGAGCGCTCGGGCCTCTTCGAGCACGGCAACCCGCGCTCGACGCAGACCTTTTTCTCGCGGCGCATTGGGCTGACGGATCAGATCCTCGCGGGCGCGCGGCTCACCGGACAACTCGGGCCGGTATCCAGCGGCATTCTCAACATCGAGACGGGCGGAGACCTGGGCGATCTGCTCGGCGCGCGTTCGGCCAACAACACGGTGGCGCGCGTACGGACGAACCTGCTGCCCCGGGCCACGGCGGGGGCCATCTTCACCAACCTGCAGACGGACAGCACCTACAACCGCGCGGCGGGCGTGGACGCGCAGGTCCGCTTCTGGACCAACAGCGAGTTCGGCGCGTGGTTCACGAACGTCTGGGATTCCGACTCGACGTTCAACGATGCGGCGGGCCATGCCAGCCTGCGCCTGCGGAACGAGACCTACGGCGCCTCGGCATCGTTCACGAGCGTCGGGGAGACCTACGCGCCCGCGCTCGGCTTCGTCCGCCGCCGCGACCTCCGGCAGTACACGGGCGAGCTCGTCTACAGCCCGCTCGTCCAGATTGCGGCGCTGCCCTTCATTCGCCGCCTGACGTTGGAAGGAGACTATGGGTACATCGAAGGGCAGGATGGCGCCGTGCAATCGACGCGCGCCGAGGGCGAGATCGGGGTGGAGTTCAACCGGCGTGATCGGATGCAGCTCGAAGTTGAGCGGCAGTTCGAGCGGCTGGAAGACTCGTTCTTCATCCGCCCCGACGCCGAACTCACGCCCGGCGATTACACCTTCACGAAGGTGCGCCTCGAAGGCGAAACAGACTCCAGCCGCCCGGTCTTCGCCTCGGCGGATGTCTCGACGGGCGCGTTCTTCAGCGGCAACCGGACGGATGTCGGCGGGCGCGTGGGCTGGCGGCAGTCGCAGCACCTCGTGCTGGAGGGCGGCGTGGACCACTCGATCATCGACCTGCCCATCGCGAATGGCGAGTTCACGGCGACCACCGTCTCACTCTCAATCCTCGGCGCGATCAGCCGCTCGCTCTTCGCCAAGTCGCTCATCCAGTACGACAACTTCTCGCGCGACCTCCAGGCCAACATCCGCATCGACTGGATCCACACGCCCGGCAGCGACCTCTTCGTGGTTTTCAACACGTCCTAACACCTCACGGGCGACAACGACGTGCTGTTCGATCCCAACCGCAACACGGTGCTCAACAGCCAGGCGGGCGTGGTGAAGCTGACCTACCTCGTGCTGCTGTAGGGCCGCCGCGTACTATGGTGCTGAGAAACGGATTTCATCGGAGCCGACGTTGGTGTTGTATGCGGTGAGATAGGGCGAGGAGTACGCAACGCAGAAAGGGGGCTTCCCCAATGAGGAGCCGGTTGCGTACTATGCGTCTAGCGCTAAGGGCATAACC
>JABDIZ010000229.1 GCA_013003465.1 Rhodothermaceae bacterium | reverse complement strand
GGCAAAGACGGACGCCCTCCTCGAAGAACTTGAGGCCTACCTGGACACCGAGCACCCGCGCGTGATGATCGACAAGGAGCAGGTAATCCCCGAGTGGGTCGTCCAGCGCCTGTTCGACATGGGCGTTATGGGCATGACGGTCCCCGAAAGTCATGGCGGGCTTGGCCTTGGCGTGGCGTCCTACAACCGCGTGCTCGAGGCCATCGGCCGGCGGTGCGGCTCGACGGCCGTCATGGTGTCGGCCCACCAGTCGATCGGCTGCAAGGCGTTGATGCTGTTTGGGACCGAGGACCAGAAGAATCGCTTTCTCCCCCTGGTCGCGCGCGAGAAGCTGTCCGGCTTCTGCCTGTCGGAGCCACAGGTCGGCTCCGACGCCGCGGGCCAGCAGACGCGCTGCGAGTGGAACGAGGAGGAGCAGGTCTACATCCTCAACGGCGAGAAAAAGTGGATCACCTCGGGCGCCCTGTCGGGCCTGCTGACGGTGATGGCCAACCAGCAGGTGACCGACCCGAAGACGGGCAAGACCAAAAAGGGCGTCACGGCGCTCATCGTCACGCCGGACATGGAGGGCGTCCGCTTTTTCCAGAAGAACCGGTCGAAGGCGGGCATCCGCGGGACGTGGCAGGCCCGCATCACGTTCGAGAACGTCCGCGTGCCGAAGGAAAACCTGCTCCACCGCGAGGGCCAGGGCCTGAAGGTGGCGCTCACGTGCCTCAACTACGGCCGCTGCACGCTCTCCGCCGGCGTCACCGGCGCCGCCAAGCAGGCCGCCGAGCAATCAACCAAGTGGGTCGCGACGCGGTACCAGTTCCAGCGCCCCCTCGCCGACTTCGAGCTCGTCCAGAAGCGGATCGCCGAGATGCACGCGTACTGCTACGCCATGGACGCGATGCTGTACAGCGTCTGCGGCATGCTCGACCGCCACGACCGGGACATCATGGTCGAGACGGCTGCCTGCAAGTACTTCTGCTCCGAGGAAGGGTGGAACGTGATCGACTCGGCCATGCAGATCATGGGCGGCGAGGGCTACGTCACCGAGAATGAGTTCGAGCGGCTCTGGCGTGACAACCGGATCCACCGGATCGTCGAAGGCTCGAACGAGGTGATGCAGTCATTCATCTTCGCGTATGGCGGCAAGCAGCTTGCCGAGTACATGCTGGGCGTGCTCAACACGGTCCAGTGGAGCGACGACGAGACGGTCGGCGAAAACGTCTCGCGCATCCTCTCGGGGGCCTTTAAGCCCCAGACCATCAAGGCCGGCACGCCGCTGGCGACTGAAATTTTCCTCGGCGTCAAAAAGTCGAAGCCGGCGGTCTCGCGCGTGCACCCATCGCTGCGGTCGTTCGCCGAGCGCCTCGCGGGTCATGTGCAGACGCACACGCGCGAATTCAAGCTGGCCTCGAAGCGGCTCGAGGAGAAGATCGTGACCGCCCAAGTCGTGCAGGCGCGCCTGGCCGACAACGCCGTCCTGATGTTCGCCTGGAGCTGTGTGCTCGCCAAGCTCGACCAGCAGCTCGCGCGAAACGCGAGCGGCCCAGAGTGGGAGCGGGACAAGCGCGCCGGCCTCCACTTTATGCACCTCGCGCACGAGCGGATCGAGGCGAAGGTCCGCGGGCTTAACAAAAACTCGGACGACTCGATGCGCCGGGCTGCCGAGGCCGCCCTCGGCTGGGTCGAGACGCTCCCCAACGAGGCGTTCTACATCCACGAG
>JABDIZ010000228.1 GCA_013003465.1 Rhodothermaceae bacterium | reverse complement strand
CCCCGTACTCGTGCAACAACGGCAGTTCCTCGCGGAACTCCAGGTTGGCCTGCAACTGCACCGGGTGCCCGTCGAGCGTCTCGGAGGGCGCGGCGACCACATCGGTCCGATCCGCTTGCAGAGCGAGGTAGCGCGCTTGCTTGGCTTCGTAGCGAGCCGTCGTCTCCTCGGTCGGGTTCAGGATGACGCGCCCGGAGAACCCGTCCACGATGAGCGTATCGTCCGACCGGACGTGCTCGGCGAGGTCGTGCAGTGAGACCACGGCCGGAACGCCGAGGGCCCGCGCCATGATGGAGACGTGGCTTGTCGGCCCGCCGAAGTCGAGCACGCAGCCCAGCACGCCCCGTCGGCTGAACAGGAGCACGTCGGCCGCCGTCAGGTTCTGCGCCACCACGATCCGGTGCGGATCGATGCGTGAGATGGCGCGGCCCTGCTGGAGGTTACGGAGGACGCGATTCTGGATGTCCTGAAAGTCGGCCGCGCGCTCGCGGAGGGCAGCACTCCCGCTGGCCCGGAGCCGCTTCTCCACCCGCTCCAAGACCGTCTGCACGGCATAGCCCGCCCCCATATGCTCCTCTTCAATGGCGGTCTGTACGGCCTCGTAGAAGCTCGGGTCGCGGAGGATGAGCAGCTGGGCGTCGAAGATATTGCCCGACGTGCCCCCCAGCTTCTCGTTGGCAATGGTGATGATCTTGCTCAGTTCCCGTTCGGATCGCGCCACCGCGCGCTCGAACCGCTCCAGTTCGTCCTCGACGCCTTCCTCGGTCAGGTGCTCAGCCTCGGCCTGATACGCCCCCCCGGCATAGAGGTAGGCGGGTCCGATTGCCACCCCCGGTGCCACGCCAATGCCTTCCACGATGACCTCGCTCCCCTCGGGTACGAGGACAGCGGCGGACGGCACCGTGGGAGAATCGGAAAACATGGCGGAGGGAAAGAGACGGTCGCGACGCTAGAGCGGTTCGCCGAAGCCCCGCTCGAACAGCGCTTCCATGGCGTCGGCCGCGTCGGCCTCATCGGGACCATCGAACAGCAGGTCGAGCGTGGCGCCCTGCTCGGCCGCCAGCGTCATCACGCCGATGATGCTCTTGCCGTTGATCTCGTAGCCGTCTTTGCGGATGAAGAACTCGGAGGCAAACCGCGACGCTTCGCGCACGATCATCGAGGCCGGACGCGTGTGAACGCCTGCACGGTTGCGGACGGTGACCTCGCGGGTGAGCATAAGCGGAAATCGGGATGGGAACGCGAAGTTACGGCGCGTCTCCATGGCAAGCAGCGCCCCAATGCCGTGCCGACCGCGCTAGCGGAGGCGCCGGGCTAGTTGCTCCGCCAGATCGCGCAGCGCCTCCGCCGACGGTCCCGGCGGTAGCGTGCCGAGCGCCGCGAGCCCGGCATCTGAATGGCGGCGGACGGCGTCTCGTGCGTCGTCGAGCACACCGAGGCGCTTCATGCGCGCACGCGCTTCGGGAACCTCCTCTGGCGGCAGGCCTCCGTCCGTCAGGATGTGGCTGAACCAGCGATGCTCGTCGCCCTGGGCGCATTCGAGTGCCCGGAGCAAAAGAAACGTCTTCTTCCCAACGACGAGATCGCCGCCGATGGCTTTGCCCCAACCGTCACTGTCGGCCGTCAGGTCGAGCAGGTCGTCTTGAATCTGGAAGGCGCGGCCCAGCTCGTGCCCTGCCGTGCGGAGGGTTTTGCGTGCCGCATCGTCCGCTCCGCCGATGAGCCCCCCGAGGTCCAGCGCCGCTTCGACGAGCGCACCGGTTTTCCGGGCGATCATGTCGAGGTAGTCGGGCACCAAGACATCGTGCCGCGTTTCGAAGGCCGTGTCGAGCGCCTGCCCTTCGCACAACCGCGCCACCATGCGGTGGAAGGTGCGAATGACCTCGGCCGTACGGTCGGTCTCGACTTGGGCCAGCAGGTCGTACGACAGCCCCATCAGC
>JABDIZ010000209.1 GCA_013003465.1 Rhodothermaceae bacterium | reverse complement strand
GTCTGGTCGTGGCCGGTCCGCTCGCTGGGGCCCTCGCGGGGGCTGGCGCGGGTGGCGCGGCGGGTACGCTCGTCGGTGGCCTCATCGGGGCCGGGATCCCGGAAGAGCGCGCTAAGCTCTACGAGACCGGCGTAAAAGAGGGTGGCGTCGTGATTGGCGCACACCCGCGCACGGACGAAGACCGCGACTACGTCGCCGACGAGTTCCGCAACTATGGCGCTCGCGACGTGTACGTTTAAGCCAACCCCTCTCGCGATCTTTGCCCACGGCCAGGCCGTGGGTGCGGCGGAGCGCCCCTCACAGGGTGCTCCGCTTTTCTATTCAGGGCTCGACCACGTCGGCACCTGCAGCCTTCAAGGCGCCGTAGCCGCCTACGTTGACGGGCTCCTCGAAGCCCATCTCCTCCATCAACCGCGCGGCCCGTCCGCTGCGTTGGCCCGAGCCGCAGTAGAGGTAGACGGGGCGGTCGCGGTCGAAGGCGTCCACGCGTTCCGCGAAGTCGTCGGCGAAGAGGTTGATGTTGACCGCGCCGTCGAGGTGCCCGGCGGCGTATTCCTCGGGCGTCCGCACGTCGAGGATCAGTGCATCGGGCTCGTGCCCGGCGACGAAAGTTTCTGGCGTCAGCGTGGTGCTGCCGCCTCGAAAGAAAAACAGCAACGCCGCGATCAACACAATCACGAGAACAGCGGCGGCAGGGAGGAAAAAGCGGCGCATGGTTAGCAAGGAGTCCAGTGGGTGCGAACGAAGGCGAGCGGCGTTCCATCGGCTAGCCGAGTGAGCGAGTGTGCAAACGCGGGGCCGTCGGAGCCGACGGCCGAAACGACGGTATCGCCGAAGACGCTCTCGGCTTTGAACGCGAGGTCAACCTCGCGCAGCACGTGCGCCTCGCGGAAGGCCGACGGGACGGCTTCGAGCGCCCAGTCGAGGTAGGCGACGTTGTTGACGTGCTGGTTCACGTCGAGGTCGCTGTGGCGGACAGTGAAGTGCACCTCCCGCTCGAGCGAGTCGGGCGCCTTCGGGGCAGGTGGCTCGTCGGTAAGCGGAGCGGGGCGTTCAGGTACAGGGAAATGTGCGAGAGCAGGAGGGAGGCGGGTCGGGCGGCGGCGGACGAGATCGATCACGGCCCAACGGCTCGTGCCCTCGGCCATCACGTCGCTGCGGCTGTCGAGGAAGCGAACCTCGCGCGAGGCGAGGGCGCCGCGGTAGCCGCTCGCCCACGTCTCCAACCGCCCCGTCTCGCGCCAGGCCGGGAGGCGGTGAATGCGCAGACGGAGCCGCAGCATCACCCAGGCCCAGCCCGCGGCCTCGCCGCCGTCTACATCGTGCGCATAGGCGTGGTTGCCCGCCGCTTCCTGAAACCAGTTGCCGAGCGTTTGCACGGTGGCCTGCCCGCCCGGCCCGACTTCGTACGAGCGGACGCGGAACGGCTCCGTCCAGACGAGGGGGCCATCGGTCATCGGGCCGCTCGGATGGCGTCCACGGTGTCGGGGTTTTCCAGTGCGGTGACGTTGCCGAGGTCGCCGCCGAGGTAGGCGGCGCGGATGACGCGGCGCATGACCTTGGCGTTGCGCGTCTTCGGGAGCGCGTCCACGAACAGGACGGCCTTCGGCTTGAGTGCCTTGCCGAGCGCATCGACTAGCCGATCCACCAACTCCATACGCAGCGCTTCGGATTCGGCTACGCCGTCGGCCAGTAGGCAGAAGACGACGACCACTTCACCCTTTACATCATGGGGTACCCCCACGGCCGCCGACTCGATCACGCGGGCGTCGGCGTTCAGAACGGCTTCGACTTCGGCGGGGCCGAGGCGCTTGCCCGCCACTTTGATCGTGTCGTCGGAGCGGCCGAGGATGTACCAGACGCCATCCTGGTCGATCGCCGCGAAGTCGCCGTGGACCCAGAGGCCGGGGATTTTGCGCCAGTAGGAGTCGAGATAGCGCTCGTCGTCGCCGTGGAAACCCCGCGTCATGCCGATCCACGGCTGCCGAATCACGAGCTCGCCTACCTCGCCACGTACCGGGTTGCCCGCCGCATCGACCACATCGGCGTCCATTCCGACGACCGGCCCTGAAAATCCGCACGGCTTGAGCGGCTCGACAAAATTGCCGCACACGATGCCGCCCGAAATCTCGGTACCGCCTGAATAGTTAAGGATTGGCTTGGATGACTTCAGAACATGCATGAAGAGCCACGTCCAGCTCTCGGGGTCCCACGGACTGCCCGTCGAGCCGACGGCGCGCAGGCTGCTCACGTCGTGTCGTTCGATAGGCTCGGTGCCGTGCGGCATCAGGGCGCGAATGAGCGTGGGCGAGATGCCGAGGTGCGTCACGCCGTGGCGCTCGATCATCGCCCACGTCCGGTCCACGTCGGGGTAGTCCGGCGCGCCGTCGAAGAGGACCATGGTGGCGGCGTTGAGGAGCGTGCCGAAGACGAGCCACGGCCCCATCATCCAGCCCATGTCCGACATCCACCACATGACTTCGCCAGGCTTGAGGTCCATCGGATGGCGCATGTCCTGCGCGGCCTTGATGGGAAAGCCGCAGTGCGTGTGGACGGCCCCTTTGGGCTGCCCCGTCGTGCCGCTCGTGTAGATGAGCATCAGTGGGTCCTCCGCCCACGTCAGTTCGGTGAACACGGGGTCGTCTTCGAGGCGGTCCTCGCCGATCTGCAGCAGGAAGTCCCACGCCACGTCGCGTCCGTCGGTCCAGGGTGGCTCGGTGCCGCAGCGGTCGTGGACGAAGACGTGTTCGACGGTCGGGCACTGCGCGAGGGCCTCGTCGGCGACTTCTTTCATCGGGACGATGCGGCCGCGACGCATCAGGCCATCCGAGACGAACAGCGCCTTGGCCGCGCCGTCCTGCAAGCGCGTGGCGATGGCCTCGGCGCCGTAGCCGGAGAAGAGAGGCAGCACCACGCCACCGAGCTGGATCACGGCCAGAAACGCGATCACCAATTCGGGCGTCATCGGCATGTAGAGCCCGACGGCGTCGCCTTTGCCGACGCCGTGCGCGAGCAGGCCCGACGCGCAGACATTCACCGCGTTGTAGAGTTCGGCGTAAGTCAGGGTCTGGATCTCACCTTCTTCGCTTTCGTAGCGAATCGCGTCGCGCTCGGCGACCTCGGTGCCCTGCCACTTGTCGAGCAGGTTGTGGACGATGTTGAGCTCCCCATCGAGGCACCACGTCGGCTGCTCGATGCCGGTCGAGGGGTCGAAGACCTGCGTGGGCGGCGTGTAGAAGTCGATGCCGAGGTCCTCCATCGCCGCCTCCCAGAAGCGGCCCACGTCCTCGGTGGCCCAGGCAAGGAGCGCCTTGTAGCTGTCGAGCCCTTGCTGCTGCCAGAACGCGGCGAGGTTGGTCTGCGCAATCGTCTCGGGGTCGGGCTGCCAGGCGATGGACTGGCCGAAGGGGAAGTCAGGCATGGACAGGCATTGGGAGAAAAGGCGCAGGGGCGCACGCGATGTACGCCCCTGCGAAGGTACGAGAGTAGGCCGATGCGTCAGCGCGCGGCGTCGGCGGGAGAGGCGTCGGGGACGGCCCCATCGCCCGCGATATCCGGCGGGACGGGCGCGGCGTCGGGCATCGGGTGGTTGTGCCGCTCCGGCTGCCACGAGAGCTGGTAGTCCTCGTCCTCGATCCGCAGCGCGTCCTTGGTCAGCTTGAGCGGGCGGAAGGTGTCCACCATCACTGCGAGTTCGTGCGTCTCCTTGGCGCCGATGCTCGCCTCCGTCGTGCCTGGGTGCGGGCCATGCGGGATGCCGCCGGGGTGCAGCGTGAACGAGCCCCGCGCGATGCCCTTGCGGCTCATGAAGTCGCCCTCGGCGTAGTAGAGCACCTCGTCCGAGTCGATGTTGGAGTGGTTGTAGGGCGCCGGGATCGAGTCCGGGTGGTAGTCGAACAGGCGCGGCACGAACGAGCACACGACGAAGTTGTGCGCCTCGAACATCTGGTGCACTGGCGGCGGCTGGTGGATGCGCCCCGTGATCGGCTCGAAGTCGTGGATCGAGATGGCGTAGGGGTACATGTAGCCGTCCCAGCCGACCACGTCGAACGGATGGTAGCGGTAGACGAACGGGTGCAGCTTGCCGTGCTTCTTGATCTTGACGACGAACTCGCCCTTCTGATCAATCGTGTGGAGTTCGGTCGGTGGGCGGAAGTCGCGCTCGCAGTAGGGCGAGTGTTCCAGGAGTTGCCCGAACTGGTTGCGGTAACGCTTCGGCGGGCGGAACTCGGTCGGCGCTTCGATCACGAGGAGGCGCGGCTGTACATCGCCTGTGAACACCCAACGGTGCGTCAGCGTGCGCGGGATGTGTACGTAGTCACCCTTGACGAACTCCACGGTGCCGAGGACGGTCTCCAGCCGCCCCTCGCCGTCGTGGACGTAGATCAACTCGTCGTGCGTCGCGTTCTTGAAAAAGACGTTCTCGCCCATCGCCTCCGTTGGCGCGCAGAGCGCAAGGTTCACGTCGGCGTTGCCCATGATGTAGCGACGGCCCGTCAGCCAGTTGCCCCCCGGCT
>JABDIZ010000180.1 GCA_013003465.1 Rhodothermaceae bacterium | reverse complement strand
CTGGAGGGGCACGTCGAGGTCCACGTCGAAGACGACGGCCCCGGCATGGACGAGGCGACACAGGCGCGCCTGTTCGAGCCCTTCTTCACCACGAAGCCGCCCGGCGACGGCACCGGCCTCGGCCTCTCGCTGGCCTACGACATCGTGACGAAGAGCCACGGCGGCACACTCACCGCCACGAGCAGACTGGGGGAAGGCACGACCTTTGTCGTGACCCTGCCCGTGAACGCAGCCTAGAACAGTTCGCTGGTGGCGGTGATGCCTTCGAGCCGCTCGCGGTAGGCGCGGAGGAAGCTCGCCGCCATCGCCCCGTCGATGATGCGGTGGTCGTAGCTGAGTGAGACGTACATCATGTGCCGGATGGCGATGACGTCGCCGAGGCTCGGGTCCTCCACCACCACGGGCCGCTTGACGATGGCGCCCGGCGAGAGGATGGCCACCTGCGGCTGGTTGATGATCGGCGTGCCCATCAGCGAGCCGAGCGAGCCGACGTTGGTGATGGTGAAGGTGCCGCCCTGGAGTTCGTCGGGGAGGAGTTGCTTGTTGCGGGTCCGCTCGGCGAGGTCGGCCAGCGTGTGCGTGAGGCCGGTCAGGTTCTGCTGCCCGGCGTGGCGCACGATGGGCACGAGCAGGCCCTTCTTCCCGATGGCGACGGCGATGCCGATGTGGAAGTCCTTCTTGACGAGCACGCGCTTCCCTTCGACCGAACTGTTGAGCAGCGGGTGCTCGCGCAGCGGCTCGACAGCCGCGAGGATGAAGTAGGGCGTGAACGTGAGCTTGGTGCCCTCGCGCTCCTGGAAGGCTTTTTTGTGCGCCTCGCGGTGCTGCACGATGCCCGTCATATCGACCTCAGTGAACGAGGTGACATGCGCGCTCGTCGCCTTCGAGCGTGTCATGTGCTCGGCGATGAGCTGCCGCATCCGGTCCATCTCGATCACCTCAACGCGGTCGCCCGCCTCGGTGGCGGCGGGCGCTGGAGCCGCCGGACGCGAGGGCGCCGCCTTCTGCGGCGCCGAAGCAGGCGCTTGCCGCACCTCGGGCTGGGCCGTCGGCTGTGGGACCGGTTGAGCGCCTCGGTTTTCGAGGTAGCCCATCACGTCCTGCTTGGTCACGCGGCCTTCCGCGCCCGAGCCTTCGACGCGTTCCAGTTCCGTCAGCGAGAGGCCTTCGGCTTCCGCGATGGAACGGACGAGGGGCGAGTAGAAGCGTCCGCTGTCGCTGCGGCGCGGGATGGGTGAGCCTGCCCCAGACTCCGATCCGGGAGCCTCGCCAACGGGAACCGGCTCGGCCATCGGGGCGCCGTCGCCAGCGAGAACCTCGCCGGTCATGCCATAGCTCTTCTCGGCCGGATCGGGCGCACTGGACGGCTCGTCTGCCGAGGGGGCGGTGCCGATGGTTTCGGGCTCCCGCTCGGCCGTCGGTGCCGCAACAGGCGCGGTGGCCGCGTCGCCCGAGGCCACGATGGCAATCGGCGTCCCGACTTCCACGGTTTCGCCTTCTTCGACGAGGATCTCCACGAGCACGCCTGCAGCCGGGCTCGGCACTTCGGAATCCACCTTGTCCGTCGAAATCTCCAGCAGCGTCTCGTCGAGTTCGACTTCGTCGCCGACCTGCTTGCTCCAGGTGAGGACCGTGCCCTCCATCACCGATTCGCCCATCTTGGGCATCACTACTTCGATCCGCTCGCCCCCGCCAGCGGGTGCTGCGCTCGGCGCGGCGCCATCGCCGCTCGACGCGGCAGGCGCCTCGGCTTCTTCCTCTGCAGGCTGCGGCTCGTCTGCAGGCGGGGCCGCGTCCGCCGGCTCACCCGCAGCCTCGATCACCGGACCAGCAACAGGCGCCGGCTCAGCCGCCTCGGCATCGGGCGCATCATCACTGCTGCCGCTCCCGACCTCCGCGTTCACGTCGGTTTCGATCACGGCGATGGGCGTGCCTACGTCCACCGTGTCGCCTTCTTCGACGAGGATCTCCACGAGTCGACCGGCGTCGGGCGCGGGCACCTCGGAGTCGACTTTGTCGGTCGAGATCTCCAGGAGCGTCTCGTCCTGCTCGATCACGTCACCGACCTGCTTTTTCCATTCGAGGACGGTGCCTTCCATGACACTCTCGCCCATTTTGGGCATGACGACATCGACGCGGGCCATGAGATGCGGGGGTTGGGCTCAGAAGAGGCGGACGCGAAATATACCGCGAAGCGCTTCGGGCTGAGTGTGACCCGAAGCGCTTCGCGGTTGTTTCGTGGGGTTCGCCGCCTATCAGGAGTCAGAGGCCGTCTGGATGCCGCCTTGCAGCGTCTCGAGGTAGGCGTGGAGCGCCCGGTACTCCGTGCTGTCGTACTGGCTCGTGAAGGCGACGGGCATGAACTCCGGGTCCAGCGTGCGCCCGCCGGGCGTGGTGCCCGTGCGCAGCGTCGTGGTGAACTCGTCGAGCGACCACTGCCCGGCCGCAACGAGCGAGGGCGCAGGGGGCGAACCGGGGGTCGCGGGCTGGGCTCCCAGGAGGCCCTCCCCGTGGCAGTAGGCACAGACCCCGGAAGCCAGGTATTCGCCATAGTCCGCCGTCGGTCCAATGGGCGGGCGACTCGACCGAGCGGGCTCCGTCCGCACCTCCATCGCTACGTCGAGCGGCCCGGCAGCCATGAGACGCCCGGGCGTGCGGATTTCGGTGGGGGGCAGGTCATGGTCCACGGCTGGCACCTGCTGGAGGTAGGCGATGAGCGCCGCCGTGTCTTCGTCTGAGAGGCGGTGGAACGCCGCCGAGGGCATGATGAACACCGGCTTGCCGTCGGGCTTGACGCCGTGGCGGATGGTTCGGTCCCAGTCCTCGGCAGTGTAGGTGCGTCCGATGCCGCCCGCGCCTGCCGTCAGGTTCGCGGCCACGACGCGAAATGGCGGGGCGTCCACGAAGACCTGACCGCTGAGATCGGGGCCGTGGCAGTCGGTGCAGCCATTAATACGCGCGAGGTGCGCCCCACGCACGAGCGAAGCCGAGTCCGTAGGAATGACGAGGTCGGCGGTGTGCACCGCGTACGTCTGGTTCAGCTTCGAGCCGCCGATCAGGTACATCGTGAACCCCGCGATGAGCAGGAGCACAATGAGGCTACCGAGCCCGATACCGATCCATTTTAACACCTTGCGCATGACTGTGGGAGAGCTTGTGAGAGAGATTGGGACATCAGGAGCCAACCCCTTCGCCTACGCGGCGCGGACCACCGGCCCCTCTTAATCCTTTATGCGACAAAACCCTGGACCGGGACTCATCGCCTTCCCATAATCTGGGCTAGCGCATTAAAAAACAAGCGCCCAGCCATGCACTATGGCTGGGCGCTTGCGCCGTAAGGCTGGTCCTAAAGCGCTCAGGCGATCAGCGGCGCGATGACGAGCGCCACCACCGCGATCAGCTTGACGAGGATGTTCAGGCTCGGGCCCGAGGTGTCCTTGAGCGGGTCGCCCACGGTGTCGCCCGTGACGGCGGCCTTGTGCACATCGGAGCCCTTGCCGTAGGTGATGCCGTCGAAGGTCACGCCGCTCTCGATGCGCTTCTTCGCGTTATCCCAGGCGCCCCCAGCGTTGGACTGGAAGATGGCCATGAGTACGCCCGTGACCGTCACGCCGACGAGGAGTCCGCCGAGCATGTTCTTGTCGATGAAGCCGATCACGACGGGGACCGTCACGGCGAGGAGGCCCGGAAGCACCATCTCGCGGATGGCCGCCTTGGTCGAGATGTCGACGCAGCGCGCGTGGTCGGCCTTGGCCGTGCCCTCGCGGAGGCCGGGGATCTCGGCAAACTGACGGCCGACCTCTTTGATCATGTCGCCCGCGGCGCGGCCCACAGCGTTCATCGCCATGGCCGAGAACACGAACGGCAGCATGCCGCCGACGAGCACGCCCGCCAGGATGATCGGGTTGGCGACGTTGATGGACTCGATGCCTGCCTGCTGCATGAACGCGGCGAAAAGCGCCAGGGCCGTCAGGGCCGCCGAGCCGATGGCGAAGCCCTTGCCGATGGCGGCCGTCGTGTTGCCGACGGCATCGAGCAGGTCAGTGCGCTCGCGGACTTCCGGCGGAAGCTCGGCCATTTCGGCGATGCCCCCCGCGTTGTCCGAGATCGGGCCGTAGGCGTCCACGGCGAGTTGGATGCCCGTCACGCTCAGCATGCCGAGCGCGGCGATGGCGATGCCGTAGAGCCCGGCGAACGTGAACGAGCCGATGATGGCGAGCGCGAGCACGATCGTCGGGAGGCCCGTCGAGTACATGCCCACACCCAGACCGGCGATGATGTTCGTCGCCGAACCCGTCACACTCGCTTTCGCGATGCCCGTCACCGGCTTCGTGTGCGTGGCCGTGTAGAACTCAGTGATGAGGCCGATCAGCGTCCCGGCCACGAGGCCAATCAGGACGGCGATGAAGATGCCGTTCGCCGTGTACGTGAATTCGCCCACGATGGGGGTCGTCGTCGTGAACGCGGCAGGCATCAGCCAGCGAATGATGAGGAACGACAGGACAGCCATGAGGCCCGCCGCACCGAACTCGCCGATGTTGAGCGCGCGCTGTGGGTTACCGCCTTCCTTCACCTTGACGAAGAACGAGCCACCGATGGAGACGAGAATGCCCACCCCTGCGATGACGAGCGGCAGGAGCACCGCGCTCAGTTCCATACCGCCCGCCCCCGCGAGCGCTGGGATGAAGGCCGCGCCGAGGACCATCGTACCGATGATCGAGCCGACATAGGACTCGAAGAGGTCGGCGCCCATGCCGGCCACGTCGCCGACGTTGTCACCGACGTTGTCGGCGATGGTAGCGGGGTTCCGAGGGTCATCCTCGGGGATGCCTTCGTAGACCTTGCCTGCGAGGTCAGCACCCACGTCGGCCGCCTTGGTGTAGATCCCGCCGCCCACACGCGCGAAGAGCGCGATGGAGGACGCGCCGAGCGAGAAGCCAGCGAGCACGTTGATGACCTTCGTAATGTCCCAGTCGGTGAGGCCGCTGTAGATGGCGAAGAGGCCACCGAGACCGAGCAGACCAAGGCCCACGACGGAAAGACCCATCACGAGGCCGCCGGAGAAGGCGACGTTGAGGGCCGGGCCGAGGCCCGTCCGGGCGGCATTGGTGGTGCGTACGTTGGCCTTGGTCGCCACGCGCATGCCGATGAACCCGGCCAAGCCGGAGCAGAACGCGCCCGTGACGAACGAGACGGCGATCAGCCAGGACGAGTCTGCGCGGCCCAGGTTGGCGAAGGCGAGCAGCGCTGCCACAGCCGCCACGAAGACGAACAGGACGCGGTACTCGCGGCGGAGGAACGCCTGCGCGCCTTCGGCAATGTCGCCCGCGATCTCGGCCATGCGGTCGGTACCGACGGGTTGCTTCGTGACCCACTGCGTCCGGAGCAGCGCGTAGCCGAGGGCTACGACGCCGGAGACCGGCACGAGGTAGGTGAGGAGTTGTTCAAGCGCCATGAGGAGTATGGGTGAGGGTGAGGGTTTCGGTTGCGTAGTTGACTTCGCCGTCGTGGCGGGTCGTGTTGCGTATCGGCGCAAGCGAACCCGCTACGCAACACGCAAGAGCCGGAGCATCAGCCCCGGCGGTTATGGCGGTTCATCGCGGTCGTCAGGTCGTCGCGGATGAAGGTCAGCGCGGCCTCAGCCGCCGCCTCGACGGCTTCGTCCATGATCGGCCGCTGGTCGTCTGCGAACGGTTCCAGCACGTAGCGTACTTGACCACCGGCGGGGAAGCTATTGCCGATGCCCACGCGGAGGCGGGGAAATTCCGTCGAATTGAGGCGATCCGCGATGTCCTGCACGCCGTTGTGGCCGCCCGCGCTGCCCTGGCCACGCAGCCGCAGCGCGCCCTCCGGCAGCGAGAGGTCATCGTAGACCACGAGCACGTCGTCCGGTGCGAGCGTGTAGCGGCGCAGCAGCGCCCGGTAGGCCTGCCCGCTCCGGTTCATGAACGTGAGTGGCTTAGCCACGGCCACCGGTCGGCCCCGCCACTGACCCTCGGCCACGAGCGCGGAGGCGGCTTCGGTCCACGCCGTGAGCCCGGCCTTCTCCGCCACGCGCTCCGCGATCTCGAACCCGATGTTGTGGCGCGTGTCTTCGTAGTCAGGGCCGGGGTTGCCGAGCCCGATGATGAGGCGGCTCACCTCCGGCACCTCCTCGGAGGTGCGCGCCCGGAACGGCCAGAAGCGACGCAGCAGGCCAGAACGCATCGCGCGCTCCGGCCTGCTGGATTCGGAGGAAGGCAAAGGCACTAACCCTACTCGGCCGACTCGTCGTCGCCCGCGTCCTCGGCACCTTCGGGGGCTTCGCCCTCGACCCCTTCGATGACCTCGTCACCAAACAACCCGAGGGTCTCGGTCGGCTCTTCCTCGACCTCAAGGCGCGGCGCCGAGACGGTCACGAGCGTACGGGCCGGGTCGGTCAGCACCTCGATCTCCCCAGGCAGCGAGAGGTCCTCGACGTGGATCGAGTCGCCGATTTCCATCGCCGAGATATCGACGGAGATGGAGCCGGGGATGTCTTTCGGCAGGCAGCGGAGCTCCAGTTCGTTGAGCGGCTGGCCGAGCACCCCGCCGTCCTTCACGCCGACAGCGATGCCATCGAGATGGATCGGGACCGTCATCGTAAGCTTCTCGCCCTCGGTGAGGGCCTGGAAGTCGATGTGGATGGGCGCGTCCGTGACGGGGTGGAAGTCCACCGTCTTGACGATGCAGTCATAGGGCTCGCTCGCCCCATCGACGACTAACTCGATGCGGTGCGTGGCGCTGGTGTGGATCAGGGGACGGAGGTCGAGCACTTCGGTGGAGAAGTGGACCGGTTCCTGGTGGGCGCCGTAGAGCACGCCGGGCACGAGGCCCGCGTTGCGGGTGGCTTTGACGGCCTTCTTGCCGGTCTCGCGCGGCTGCACGTTCAGGGTCAGGGTATCCATGGGGTTGGGGCTATGGGCTGTGGGCTGGAGGCGCCGTGGTAGACACTCGACGCCCAGAGCATTTATTCAACGAAAAGCGTGGAGATGGACTCGTCGGCGTAGATGCGATGGATGGCGTCAGCGAAGAGCGGGGCGACCGAGAGCACCTCGATCTTCTCGCTCGTCCGGTGCAGTGGGACGGTATCGGTAACGAGGAGGCGCTGGAGCGCACTCGCCTCGATGCGGTCGATGGCCGGGCCGGAAAGCAGGGCATGGGTGGCGAAGGCCTGCACGCTGAGGGCGCCCGCATCGATGAGCGCGTTGGCACCCGAGGTGAGCGTGCCCGCCGTGTCCACCATGTCGTCAATGAGCAGGCAGTTGCGGCCCTCGACCTCACCGATGATGTTCATGACTTCGGCGACGTTGGCCTGCGGGCGGCGCTTGTCGATGAGTGCGAGGTCGGCGCTGAGGCGCTTGGCGTAGGCGCGCGCAACCTTCGAGGCTCCCACATCCGGCGCCACCACGACGAGGTTCGCCATGGGGTCCTGGAGAAAGTGCTCTTCGAAGACGGCCGAGCCGTAGAGGTGATCCACGGGGATGTCGAAGAAGCCCTGGATCTGGGCGGCGTGGAGATCCATCGTCAGGACGCGGTCGACGCCTGCG
The DNA here is from genome assembly GCA_013003465.1 of Rhodothermaceae bacterium. Lineage (GTDB taxonomy): Bacteria > Bacteroidota > Rhodothermia > Rhodothermales > Rubricoccaceae > JABDIZ01. The sequence continues at coordinate 7,372 of JABDIZ010000180.1, read as the reverse complement.
GTTTGCAGCATGCTCGCCAGCATGCGCGCTGCGATGCTCACGCGCGGCTGGTCCTTCCGGTCCTGCCGCGCGTAGCCGAAGTACGGGATGACGGCCGTGATCCGCGCCGCGCTCGCCCGCCGCGCCGCGTCAATCATGAGCAGCAGCTCCATCCAGTGGTCCGCCGGGGGCGGCGTGGACTGAATAATGAACAGATCGGTGCCGCGGATGGACTCCTCGTAGCGGACGTAGATCTCGCCGTCGGAGAAGTTGCGCAGCGTCACCTGCCCCAGCGCACTGCCGTAGTGCGCCGCAATGCGCTCGGCGAGCGCAGGGATGCTGCGCCCAGCGAAGATCGAGACGGGCAGGTCGTGGTGGTTGAACATCGCCTTCGGCGGGGAAAGGAGGAAAGGGAGAGCGGGGGTATGGGAGAACGAGATGGGGAGCAGAGGCTCCCTTTCCCCCTCTCCTCGACGCTCCCTTTCTCAAAAGTTGCCCGAGGAGGATTCGAACCTCCACAACCACTTCCAAAGAGTGGTGTGCTGCCATTACACCATCGGGCAAGGTCCTCGGCCTTGGTGCCCGCAGCGATGGCGGCAGCCGAGACTTGAAAAAATACCGCGCGCAGCCTTCCACCGTCAACGCATCAGCCACCGGGAATCGCCCGCACAGCTCGGTTCAGCAAACGACGCCGGGCATGTGCATTCGGCAAAATCAGGCCGGGGAGCCCCGAACAGGGGATGTTGGTCGTACCATGCGTCCGCTTGAGGCGCTGGGACGCGCCTCTTGGCGTGCGTTTCTTGCCCTGCTTTTCATCGCCCGTGCCGCTCTCCTGCTGATGTCCCCCCTCGACTTCGTGCCGCTCGCCCCCAATGAGCAGAACGCCATCGGCGTGCTGGGCGGCCTCGGCCCCTACGCCGGGCTCGACCTCGTCCGTGCGCTCTTCGACGAAACGCTCGCCTCGCACGACCAAGAGCACCTGCCGGTCACGCTGATCTCGTACCCTGGCCAGATTCCGGATCGCAGCCCCTGGATTGCCGCCCCGGAGGAATCCCCGAGCCCCGTCTTGCCGATGGTCGAGATCCTGCGCCGCCTCGATGGGGTGGGCTGTTCGGTCGCCGGGATTCCGTGCAACACGGCGCACGCGCCCGTGCTGTTCGATCAACTCCGCGACGCGCTGGAACTCGAAGGCCGGTCGATGCAACTCCTTCACATCGTGGATACGATTGTGGACCTGATCCGCGAGCGCGTGCCGGACGCCCAAACCATCGGGGTGCTGGCTACGACCTCGTCCATCGAGAACCGGCTCCACGAGATCGGACTGGAAGCGGCCGGGATGGACGCTGTCGTGCCCGACGCGGCCGTGCAAGCCGAGGTGCAGGCCTCCATCTTCGACGACACATGGGGGCTCAAGGCGAAGAGCAATCCGCCTACACCGAAAGCGCGCGCGGTGCTGCTGAACGCTGCCGCGCATCTGCGCGAGCAGGGCGCCGAGGCCGTCATCCTCGGCTGCACCGAGTTGCCGCTGGCCGTCCCCGAACCTGAAGCCGACGGTCTCCCGCTCATCAACTCGACGCGGGCCCTTGCTCGAGCCTTGATCCGCGCTACGCACCCCGCTAAGCTGCGCCCGCTAGCCGATAGCTTAGCGGCAGCCCGGCCCGTTGCCTCTCCTATTTGAGCCTTCTCTATTGCCGTATTCTGGCCCCCGAGCCTGACACGGCCGCGTTGATTCATGCTCCAGGAACGCAGTCTACTTCTCCAGCGCCTGCTCTTCGGCTTCGACGTCGTGCTGATCGGCGTGGCGTGGGTGCTCGCGTGGGTGCTTCGGTTCGAAGTACTGACGCCCCCGGGGTGGGCGCCCCTGACGCTCTACCTCGGCTTCCTGCCTGCCGTGCTCGTGCTCTGGAGCGCGGCCTTCCTGCTGTCGGGCCTCTACCAGACGCGCCGTGCGCAGCGGCTTCCACTGGTCATCTTCAGCGTGGCGCGCGCCGTGTTCCTCGGTCTGCTGATCTCCGTCGCCGCGACGTTCTTCTACCGCGCGTTCTCGTTCTCGCGGCTGCACATGCTGTTCTTCGGCCTGATCTCGTCCGTTCTGCTCGTAGGGGTGCGGGTTGGGATCTACGTGGGGCTCCGGCGGCTGCGGCAGCAGGGGCGCAACGTGCGCCGCGTGCTCATCGTGGGCGCAGGCAAGGCGGGACAACGCCTCGCACGCGCGTTCCGGCAGTACCCCTGGATGGGCTTCGACGTGGTGGGCTTTCTGGACGACCGGGGTGAAGCCGTGGCGGCCGAGCCGCTCGACAACCTCTATCCGACGGCGTCTCCGAGGCCCCCGAAGGTCCTCGGAACGGTCAACGAGATCGGCACGGTGATGGACGGCCTCTCCGCGATGGGCCGCTCGGTGCACCTCGTCTACGCGGCGCTGCCGCTGGCCGCGGCCGACAAGATCGAGAGGATTACCAAAGCGTGTGCGCTCCGCACGGCCCACATGTGCCTTGTCCCTGACCTCTTTCAACTCGACCTCTTGCTCAACAGCCGCGTCTCGCACGTAGACGGCCTCCCTGTCATTCACCTCCTTGACGAGGCTCCCTTCGAGTTCCGCCATGTGGTCAAGCGCGGCGTGGACATCGCCTTTTCGGCGCTCGTGCTCATCGTGCTCTCCCCGCTCCTTCTCTTCATTGCCCTGGCGGTGAAGCTCTCGTCGCCGGGCCCCGTGTTCTATCGGCAGGAGCGCATGGGCCTCAACGGGCAGACATTCGCCATGCTCAAGTTTCGTTCGATGCCCATTGGCTCGGAAGCGAACACGGGCGCGGTGTGGGCGAAAGCAGGGGAAAACCGGGCGACGCGTGTGGGCGCGTTCCTTCGCAAGACCAGCCTGGACGAACTGCCGCAGTTCTTCAACGTGCTCCGTGGCGACATGTCGGTAGTCGGCCCACGACCTGAGCGACCGGTGTTCATCGAAGACTTCCGCCACGAGATCCCCGGCTACATGCTGCGCCACAAGGTCAAAGCAGGCATCACGGGGTGGGCGCAGGTGCACGGCTGGCGCGGCAACACGAGCCTCGAAAAGCGGATCGAGTACGATCTGTACTACATCCAAAACTGGTCGCTCTGGCTCGATCTCAAGATCATGGCGATGACCCCGTTCAAGGGGTTCATTCACGAGAACGCGTACTGACCTGAGACGGGTAGCGTAAGAAGGGAGCAAGAGCAGGCCCACGCCTCATCCATGGACTGGCCTCCTTCTAACTTCCCGCTTCTGTCTTCTTCCTTGCCATGATCGTTCTCCACGCTATCCACCTTGCCTTCGGCGGCACGCCCATCTTCGAGGGGCTGACGTGGGCCATCAAGCCGGGCCAGCGCATCGGGCTGATCGGGCCGAATGGGGCGGGCAAGACGACGCTGCTGCGCATCATCGCCCGGCAGCAGGCCGTGGACCAGGGTGAGATCACGGTTGAGGGCGAGACGACGGTCGGCTACCTCGCACAGGATGTGCAGGAGATGGACCTCGCGGGCACGCCCCTCTCCGAGGCGCTCCACGCCTTCGACGACATCCTCGCGCTGGAGGCCGACGAGAAGCGCCTCATGGCGGCGATGGAAGCCCACCCGGATCACACGACCGACAGCTACATGAAGCTGGTCGAGGAGTTCGACCGGGTCCATGCCCAACTGGTCGCGCGCGAAGTGCACAGCATGGAGGCCCGAACGGAGGCGGTCCTTCATGGCCTTGGCTTTTCGGTCGAAGAGATGCGGCGTCCCCTGTCGTCGTTCTCGGGGGGGTGGCGCATGCGCGTGTCGCTCGCCCGCATCCTGCTGCGGCAGCCCTCCGTCCTCCTTCTCGACGAACCCACCAACCACCTCGACATCGAGTCCATCGACTGGCTCGAAGAGTACCTCAAGGGCTACCCCGGCGCCGTCGTCCTCGTCTCGCACGACCGCTACTTCCTCGAACGCATGGTGACGCGCATCGCCGAGTTGGCGTACAGCCGCATCGAGGACTACGCGGGCAGCTACAGCTTCTACCTCGCCGAGCGCGAGGAGCGCCGCGCCCTCCAGCAGGCCGCTTACGACAACCAGCAGAAGCTGATCGCCGAGACGGAGCGCTTCGTCGAGCGCTTCCGCTACAAGGCCAGCAAGGCGAAGCAGGCGCAGAGCCGCGTCAAGATGCTCGAGAAGCTGGAGCGCATCCCGCCGCCGCCCACCGACGAGGCCTCGATCCGCTTCCGCTTCCCCGATGCGCCGCCCTCCGGTCGCGTCGTGGTCGAGCTCTCCCAGTTCTCGAAGACCTATCCCAATGAGAAGGGCGGCGACACGACGGTCTTCCGCAAGGTGGAGCCCCTAGCCGTCGAGAAAGGCGACAAGATCGCGCTGGTGGGCAAGAACGGCGCGGGCAAGTCGACGCTGGCGCGGATGCTGCTCGGCACCGAACCCTTCGACGGGACACGCGAGGAGGGATACCGGGTGGTGATGGCGCACTTCGCACAGCACCAGGCCGAGGCACTCGACCCGCGCCTCGACGTGCTGGAGAGCCTGCGCGAAGTCGGGCGCGGGCAATCGGAGACAGAGTTGCGCTCGCTGCTGGGTGCCTTCCTCTTTCAGGGCGACGACGTGTTCAAGCCGGTCCGCGTGCTCTCGGGTGGCGAGCGCTCCCGCCTCGCCCTCGCCCGGACGCTCCTCAGTCCCGCCAACGCCCTCGTCCTCGACGAGCCGACGAACCACCTCGACATCGCCTCCAAGACCGTTCTCGCTGAGGCACTCCGGCAATACACCGGCTCGTTCATCCTCGTCTCGCACGACCGGTACTTCTTGGACCAGGTCGCCAACAAGACGTGGTACGTGGAGGACGGCACTGTGCGACGCTACACGGGCTCGTATTCCGAAGCCCAATGGCAGCGCCAGCACGGCACCGCCGCACGCGGATTGGCGGCTGACCGCCGACCGCCGACCACCTCCGCTACATCCAACCCTTCAAACCGGAAGCCTGAGGCCTCAAACCCGCAGCCCACAGCGTCCAGCGGCAAAAAAACCAAAGAGCAGAAACGCGCCGAGGCCGAGGCCCGCAACCGCCTCTACCGCGCACTCCAGGGCGACGGCGATCTCGACCTCAAGATGCTCCCCCCGGATTTGCTACCCCGCGCGCTCGAACTCATCGAACAGCGCATAACCGAACAGGAAATAACGAGGGACGCGCTCGAACAGGCCCTCGCAGACCCGGACCTCTACAACCGGCCCAAGGTGTTCCAGCAGACGATGGCCGAGTTCAACGCCGCCCAGGCCGCACTCGCCGACCTCATGCGGCAGTGGGAGCAGTTGGCCGTGGAGGTAGACGCTCTGTCAAAGTGAGAGCCTAAACAGAAGCGGGGCCTTCGGATCCAACCCGAAAGCCCCACTCAGTAGATAACGGCTACGCTAAGTCGGCTCAGGAAGCCGCCAGCAGCAGCAGCACCTCTGTCGCCAATTCGGCTTCAGCGCTCGCACCGAGGCTTGCTTCGAGGGCAGCACGGGCGCTCGTGTAGAACGTCATCGTAGCGTCGACAACGGCCTGCGCCGAAGTAGCCGCACTGACCGCTGCATCAAGCGTCGTCGTGGCTGTGCCCGTTGCGGCCTCCGCAGTCGTCAGGAGCGCTGCCGAGATTCCCGTTTCCGTGGCAATCTGTGCACGAACTGAGGCGTGATAGGTGTCCTGCGCTGAGACAATGGCAGAGGCGCTCGCTGCTGCACGGATATCGGCCACGAGGCTGGTACGCGCTTGGGCGAGGGTTTCCAGCATGGCACTGGAGGCCCCGGCAGCCTGGAACGCCGCTTCCACAGCGATTCCGGTCGTCGTTGCAGCGAAGACCTCCGCCTGCTTGCGCAGCGCCAAGGCGGCCTCGGCCTCCACCTCGGCCGAGAAACGAACGGTGGCGCGAGCAGCCGTCTGAGCTGCCTTCGCCCGCGCCTCCGCACTCAGGCCTGCCTCGGCATAGGCATCCGCGTAGGCTTCCTCGAATGAACGGATCGCGGCATCGCGGGCCGACACGGTCGTTGCGGCATAAAGGGCAGCACGGAGCACGGCATAGTCATCCTGACGCTCCTCGTCGGCCTGGCGGATTTCATCGTCGGGTGCATTGCCGCCGTTTTCGTCCTTGGCATACGCCTCTTCAGCCTCGCGGCCCAACTCGATAGCCGCAGCCACGCTGGCAGCACTCGCGGCGCCGCTCCGAACCCGTGCAGCTAACCCGGAGGTCACGTAGGCCACCACATCGGCTACGCCAAAGGCACGGCCCTGAGTGCGACCTGCGAGATAGACCGCGGACTCGCCGTCGGTCTCCTCACTCAGCGGCGGCGTGACGATGGTGCCACTGGCTGAGGCGTCGGCTTCGATGAGTGCACGCACCGTGATATCATCGCCCGCTGCCGTGATGACGACGGGCGAGGCCGTTGCCTCGCTCTCTAAACGAAACGCGCCGGTGGCGTCTGTCGTGGCAGAGCCATCCAGCGCCTGAAGCTGACCGGACGACGACAAGGTAGATGCCGTCACGACGGCTCCTTCAAGTGGAGCACTCGCATAGGCTTGGGGCACGCTGCTCTGTGTAGCAGCCGTGGTAGTTACATCGGTGCGGCCCTCGAAGATGATGGACCCCTCAACGGCGGGATCGCTGCTGTCACACCCCGTGAGGCCGACGAAGGCGAACGCCGCAACGAGAAGCGAGTGTGTAACGGACTTCTTGACGAAGCCTTTGGAAAGGAAAGACATGATTGGGGGATTGGGTCAATTCGACAAAAAGGGCCGCTCTGAAGTAGAGACGGCCCGGGTGCATCAAACGTCCCAGATATCGTCAGTTCCGACCTTTTCTATAGGGCTACTGTATGTCCCCTACCCCATCTGATGCATGAACAGAGAGATATCCCGCAAGGCCTCGAATGAATTTCATCAACCTCGGCTGCCGCCACCTAAAGGCTAACTGCGAATCTCAAATGGATTGGAGTAGATCACCACGCCCTCATCCTCCGTGATGTCGCGGTAGACCCGATGCACGAGACGGTACCGCCCCGGTACGAGACTGGCATCTAAGAGAATCGTGGTGTCTAGCGCCTCGCCAACCTGTAGGGTGTGGAGGTTCGCCGTACAGACACGTAGGGACTCGATGAGTACCCAGTCATTCCCATCGTGGCGCTCGAACGCAACACACGCGAGAGCCCCAAACTCGATCACGCCGCCGGAGGTGTTCTCCAGACGCACCTCGGCGTCTTCGCCCGCAGCATAGGCGTTGCTTCCGGTCGTGAGGGTGACCTCGCCGAGGTCTTCCGGTTCAAGGAGGCTGCATCCAACGAGGAGAAGCGAGAATCCTAAAATGGCAAGAATGCGCATGACGGAAGTGAGATGGGCGGGGTCGGTCATAGTAAAACACTACAA
>JABDIZ010000168.1 GCA_013003465.1 Rhodothermaceae bacterium | reverse complement strand
GTCCAGCAGCACCATGGCGCCGAAGCGCCGGGCCAGGGCGACCATCTCTCCCAGGGGCGCCACGTCGCCGTCCATGCTGTAGACGCCGTCGAGGGCGAGGAGCAGCCGGCGGTGGCTCTCCGCGGCGCTGCGCAGGGTCTGCTCCAGGGCGTCGAGGTCGCCGTGGGGGAAGACCCGGGTATCCGCCTGGGAGAGTCGGCAACCGTCGATGATGGAGGCGTGGTTGAGGGCGTCGGAGAGGATGGCGTCCTCGGGACCGAGGATGGTCTCGAAGAGGCCCGCGTTGGCATCGAAGCAGGCAGCGTAGAGGATCGCGTCGTCCTTGCCGTGGAACTGCGCGAGGCGGTGTTCGAGCTCCTTGTGGATCGTCTGCGTGCCGCAGATGAACCGGACCGAGGCGAGGCCGAAGCCGTACTGCTCGATGCCCTCCTGGGCCGCCTCGATCAGCGCCGGGTGATTGGCGAGACCGAGGTAGTTGTTCGCGCAGAAGTTGATGACGTGGGCTTCCTGCCCATCCTCGCGCACTTCGATGTCAGCGTCCTGCTGCGAGGTGATGACGCGCTCCTCCTTGTAGAGTCCAGCGGCGCGGATGTCAGCGAGGGTGTCGCGGTAGAAGGCGGTAGCGGTGTCGGACATAGGGCGTATGGCGTGTTTGGCTTCGCCGTTCTAGCGGGTCGTATTGCGTAGTGCATAAGGGGGCCCTTCGACACGAAATACGCAACACGCGGTAGGTTTATGGATTACTCGGAATAGTCAGCTTCTCGCGGAGGTGCACGAGCATGTCGTCCACCATTGTATCGAGGTCGTAGCGCGGCTGCCAGTCCCAGTCGGCGCGCGCGGCGGAGTCGTCCACGCGGTCGGGCCACGAATCGGCGATGGCCTGGCGGAAGTCCGGCGCGTAGGTGACAGTGAAGTTGGGGACGTGCTCCTGAAGCGCAGCGGCCAGTTCGGCGGCCGAGAAGCTGAACGCAGTGACGTTGTAGCTGGTGCGGACGCGGATCTGCTCGGCAGGCGCGGCCATGAGTCCGAGGGTGGCGCGGAGCGCATCGGGCATGTACATCATCGGGAGGCGCGTCTCAGGCGCCAGGAAGCAGGTGTACTGGCCGTCTTCGAGCGCCGCATAGAAGATCTCGACAGCGTAATCCGTGGTGCCGCCGCCGGGAGGGGCACCGTAGGAGATGAGGCCGGGGTAGCGGAGGCTCCGCACGTCCACGCCGTAGCGCGTGGCGTAGTACTGGCACAGCAGTTCGCCCGCAACCTTCGTCACGCCATACATCGTCGTCGGCTCCAGCACGGTCTGTTGTGGCGCCGTGCTCGGCGTGGTCGGGCCGAACACAGCGATGGAGGACGGCCAGAACACCTTCAGCTTGCGCGCGCGCGCGCCCTCCAGCAGGTACCGGAGCCCATTCACGTTGACTTCCCAGGCCAGCTCCGGGGCCTGTTCGCCGCGCGCCGAGAGGAGGCTGGCGAGGTGGTAGACGGTGTCTACCTCGTACTGCTCGATCAACGCCTTGAGCCGCTCGCCATCGCGCACATCCAGCGGCTCGTAGAGGCCGCCGAGCGAGGTGTCGGTCTCGCGGAGATCGGTGGCGAGGACGGCCTCGGCGCCGTGTTGGGCGCGCAGGGTGCGGACGAGATCGCTACCGATCTGGCCGAGGGCGCCAGTCACCAGGGTTGAGGGCATAGAAGGGGAGAGCCGGACGAGCAGAGCAGAACGGAAGGGCTTCCAACGTAGCGACAGCCCTGAGGCCGGGGCAAGCCGTTCACCAAAGACGAGAACGGGCGCGCTCCCGCGAGGGAAGCGCGCCCGCCTAGGCACCAGGGAGATCTGGTCAACTGGGCTTCGTCAGCGCCGTCAGGAATGAGCCGTCACCGCGCTGCACCCGGATTACGAAGGTGTCGCCGTCGCGGACGCTGTCGTACGACTGCTCGAAGTCACGCAGCGAAGCCACGGCTTCGCGGTCCACTTCAGTAATCACATCGCCCGCGCGCAGGTTAGCGTCCCGGTAGGCTTCCGAATCACGTTCTACCTCGGTGATGAGCACACCCTCAGCGCCGTCCTTGTCCAGGCGAAGGCGCTGCGCCGCCGCCGGGGTGATGTCCTGGAGCGTCAGGCCGAGGTCGTCCATATTCATGAGCTGCTCGGGCGTGTCATCGTTGGGGCGGATGGGACGCTCGGCCTCCGCGATTTGCGGATCACCCGGGCGGCGGCCGAGGGTGACCGTCGCCGTACGTTCGTCACCGTTGCGGTTGTAGGTGAGTTCCACCGTGTCGCCCGGACGCCTGTTGGAGATGCGCGAGATGATTTCGCGGTTGTCGGCCAGTTGCTGCCCGTCCACGGCCACGATCACGTCGCCCTCTTCGAGGCCCGCCTCGCCCGCCGGCTGACGGCCTTCGGCGTCTTCGTTGATCTGACTGATCTGCGCAGCGCTCAGGGGCACGTCGAGAGCCCGCGCAAGGGAGGGTGTCACACCGGTGAAGCCGATGCCGAGGTAGCCGCGCTCTACCGTTCCACTGTCGATGAGTTGCTCGACGGTACCGGCCACCGTCTCAATCGGGATGGCGAAGCTGATGCCCTGGAACCCGCCCGTCCGCGTGGCGATGGCCGAGTTGATGCCGACGATCTCGCCTTCCAGGTTCACGAGCGGCCCGCCCGAGTTGCCGGGGTTGATCGCCGCGTCCGTCTGGATGTAGTTGGCGATGCCGGGGCCTTGCCGCCGCCCGGTCGCGGAAATGATGCCCGCGGTGACGGTGTTGCCGAGGTCGGCGGAAAGTGGGCTGCCAAAAGCCAGCACCCACTGCCCAACCCGCACGGTCCCAGCGTCGTCGAAGGCGAGATAGGGGAAGTCGTCGCCGCCCACCTTGAGCACGGCGAGATCCGAGAACGGGTCGGCGCCGATCACTTCCGCGCGCAGCACACGCCCATCGAAGAGGCTGACTTCCAACTCATCAGCGCCCTCGATCACGTGGTTGTTGGTGACGAGGTAGCCGTCGGGGCGGATGAAGGCGCCCGAGCCCAACCCGTTCTGCTCGAACGGCTGCCCGTTGCCGCCGGGGCCAGGCTGTTGGAAGAAGTCCTCAAAGGGCGAGCCCTGAAACGGGTTCTGCCGCTGGCTCTGGTTCTGCGAGATCAGCCGCGTCGAACGGATCTGCACGACGGCCGGGTTGACGACTTCCGCCACCTCTTCGAACGCGTCGCTGAGGTCGGTGGCAGCGACCACCGCCGGGGAGGCGGCCTGGGCATCGCGGCCCGAGAGTGCTTCGGGGCGGATGAGGTTGCCCGCGGTGGTAATGAAGAAGATGCCAGCGAGGAAGGCCACCATCAAGAGGGCGGCCACAGACAGGCGGCGCTTGGTTCCAGTACTCATGATCGGGTCGGTCAACGAGAAGCAAACAACGGATTGGGGGCGTCACTCTCCCACGCACAACAGCCGCCTGAGGTTGCGGCCACGTCACGGGGAGCCCCTCTTCAACGCATTGTTGTGACCGAATCGTGCCGTCTGGCGTGAAAGCCTGCTAAAAAACAAGCAGGGCCCCGGGAGGGACCCTGCTTGACCCGCGACCACCATCACGGGGTTTGCCTGGAGATAGCACGGCGATAACGCCGCCTTGTTGGGCTTTCGTGTGCGCGCCCGAAAAAGTTTCTCGTCGGGCGGATCGTGTCAGGCGTCGTGGCCGGGAATGCCGGGCTCGGTCATGGAGCGCACATCCAGCACTTCGTCGATGCGCTCGGCCGGGACGAGGTCCATTTCTAGCAGCACGTCGCGTACGGAACGGTTCTCGGCCGCCGATTTTTTGGCCACCTTGGAGGCCATGTCGTAGCCGATCTCGGCGTTGAGCGCCGTGGCAATACTCGGATTCTTTTCGAGCAACTCGCGGCAGCGCTCGCGGTGGGCCTCGATACCGTCGAGGCAGTTGGTGCGGAAGGCGTCGCAGCCGCCCGCAAGGATGCTGATGCTCTCCAGCATGGCGTGGGCCATGACGGGCATCATCACGTTGAGCTCGAAGTTGCCGTGCTGCCCGCCGATGGTGATCGTCGTGGCATTGCCCATGACGCGGGCGCAGACCATCATCAGCGCCTCGCTCATCACCGGGTTGACCTTGCCCGGCATGATGGACGAGCCGGGCTGGATCGCCGGAAGCTGGATCTCGCCGAGGCCGCTCGTCGGGCCAGAGCCGAGGTGGCGGATGTCGTTGGCGATCTTCATCAGGCTCACGGCGACGGTGTTGAGCGCGCCCGCCGTGCTCACGTAGGCGTCCTTGGCCGCCTGCGCCTCGAAGTGGTTGTCCGCCTCGCGGAAGTCCACGCCGGTCATCGCGCTGATATAACCGATGGCCTTCCCGGGAAAGTCTACCGGCCGGTTGATGCCGGTGCCGACCGCCGTGCCACCGAGGGCCAGTTCGGACAGTTCCTCACTCGCGCGATGCACTCGGCCGATGCCCTTACGGACCTGCGCCGCGTAGCCGCCGAACTCCTGCCCGAGCCGGACCGGCGTGGCGTCCATCAGGTGCGTCCGCCCGCTCTTGATCACGTCGTCGAACTCGGTGGTCTTCGCTTCGAGGCTCTGCGCGAGGCGGTCGAGGGCCGGAAGCAGTTCTTCTTGCAGGGCGACGCGCGCCGAGACGTGCATGGCCGTCGGGATCACGTCGTTGGACGACTGCCCCATGTTGACATGGTCGTTCGGGTGCACCTTCTCGCCCGCAGCCTCGGAGGCGACATGGGCGATCACCTCGTTGGCGTTCATGTTCGTTGAGGTGCCCGAGCCCGTCTGGAAGATGTCGAGCACGAACTGGTCGTCAAGGTCGCCGCGGCGGACAGCCTGCGCGGCGTCGCGGATGACAGCGGCGTGTTCGGGGTCGAGGAGGCCGAGGTCTTCGTTGGTGCGGGCGGCGGCGGCTTTGATGGTGCCGAGCGCTTCGATGAAGCGGCGCGGGAAGCGGAGATCGGAGATAGGGAAGTTGTCCTTGGCGCGCTGCGTCTGCGCGGCGTAGAGCGCGTCGGCGGGGACGCGGACCTCGCCGAGGGAGTCGGTTTCGATGCGGAAGTCGGCCATGAAAAGGCGAAACGGCTGGATGAGGAGCGAACGGGAGGGATAAGGTCGCGCTCGTCTGTTCGCCCATCCACCCATCGGAGCGGATCCATCGGGATTTTCAACGATCCGGCGTAGTTTGCCGGACGCTCGCCTGCCTCCTCGCTGCTGTGTTTCTGACCCTCCTCCTCGTCACCTTCCTAGTGGCCCTCGCCGTCTCGGGCCTCGTCGCGCGCGGCTTCGACCGTCCCATCGGGTCCATTCTCGGCCGCATCATCGCCGATGACATCAGCGCGGGTTGGCAGCGGTTCGTCCGTTTCGCCCTGCTCGTGGTCGGGATTTCGGGCGGTGTTCGGATCTACGAACTCGAGCGCTATATCGACCCGGAGCGCACGGCCGCGCTCGCCCTCACCACCGAGCGCTGGGTACTGGAGGTCTACCGGACCGTGATCGAGACGCTGCAGAGCCTCGCGTGGGCGCTGCTCGTCTTCTTTATGTTCGCGCTGCTGGCGTACGTGATCGTCCGGCGCGGTGAGATCCGGCGCGAGGTCGTCGAGCGGGACATCGCGGCCTCGAAGCCGCTGATCTGAGCGCCTGATGGAATTGCTCCATACCGTCGAGGGCATGCAGGCGCACGCGGATGCAGCGCGCGCGGCCAGCCAACGCCTCGCGTTGGTCCCCACCATGGGCGCGCTCCATGAGGGGCATCTCGCACTGGTGGAGGCGGCGCGGCAGCGCGCTGACCACGTCACCGTGTCCATCTTCGTCAACCCCACGCAGTTCGCGCCCGGCGAGGACTACGCGCAATACCCCCGCACGCTCGACAGCGACCTCGCCGCGCTCGAATCGGCGGGCGGCGTGGATGCTGTCTTCGCACCGACGCCCGAGGCGATGTACCCCTTCGGCCTCCCGCCGTTCACCACGGTCCACGTGCGCGACCTCAACCGTTATCTCTGCGGCGCCTTCCGCGAGGGCCACTTCGAAGGCGTCACGACGGTGGTGACGAAGCTTTTCCTCGCGTGTCGTCCGCACGTCGCCATCTTCGGCGAGAAGGACGCGCAACAGCTCGCCATCCTGCGGCGCATGACGGCCGAGCTGGGCTTCGGCATCGAGGTGATCGGGCACCCCATCGTGCGCGAGGCGGACGGGCTGGCGCTGTCGTCGCGTAACCGGTATCTCAGCGCGGAGGAGCGGCAGCAGGCCGTCGTCGTCTCGAAGGCGCTGGCCGAGGTGCACGAGGCCGTCGCTGGTGGGGAACGCGATCCTCGGGCTCTCGTTGACGCGATGCGCCACACGGTGGCCACGGCTCCGCTGGCTGAACTCCAGTATGCCGAGGTCGTCGATACCGAACTCCTCCAGCCGGTCGAGACGCTCACGTCCGGCCGGTACCTCGCCGCCCTCGCCGTCTTTTTCGGCGCCACCCGCCTCATCGACAACACCACGCTAGACCTTGAGGGATCGGATTATTGAATCATCGGGTCGTTGACCGATGGTTCAATAATCCGATCGTCCAATTGCCCGATTCCATGACCGTCACGATGTTCAAGGGGAAGCTTCATCGCCTCACGGTGACGGAAGCGGATCTCTACTACGAAGGCTCCATCACCCTCGATGCCGAACTGATGGAAGCGGCGCGTCTGCTCGCCTACGAGCGCGTGCAGGTAGTCAATGTCAACAACGGCGCGCGGTTGGAGACGTACACGATTCCGGCCGAGGCAGGCAGCCGCACGGTGTGCCTCAACGGCCCAGCGGCGCGCCTCTGTGCGCCCGGCGACCAGATCATCGTGATGGCCTACGCCGACATGACGCCCGAGGAAGCGCAGACGCACCGGCCCCGCGTCGTCGTGGTGGACGAGAAGAACGATCCCAAGGAGGTCATGGACCTCGACGGCACGCCGATCACGGAGCCCAACCTGCCCGGCGTGACGGACGCCATCGCCGCCGAGTTCGACGTGGAAGTGTGGGCCCCGCATCGGCGCACCCGTCGGCACGGAAGGCGGTAGGGTGGTGCAGCCAGGTGAAGGAGCGAGGCCGTACGGAGGTACGGCCTTTTTCATGCCGCCTGAACGCTGCGCACCGGCCGCTCGGCTAGTTTTTCCGAAATCGCTTCCGACCCCCTACCGCTCTCGACTCTCATGGCCTCTGTCATTCTCTCTGCTGCGCGCACGCCGATTGGCTCCTTCGGGGGCGCGCTCTCCTCCGTTACTGCACCCCACCTTGGTGCGACCGCCATCCAGGGCGCGCTCGACCGCGCGGGCGTCGATCCGGCCGAGGTGGGCGAAGTGCTGATGGGGAACGTTGTTACGGCGGGCGTGGGGCAGGCCCCGGCGCGGCAGGCCGCCATCCACGCGGGCATCCCCGATTCTGTGCCATGCATGACCGTCAACAAGGTCTGCGGCTCCGGCATGAAGACGGTGCTGCTCGCCGACCAGTCCATCCGCGCGGGCGACAACGACGTGGTTGTGGCGGGCGGCATGGAGAACATGAGCCAGGCGCCGTTCCTGCTCGACAAGGCGCGCTACGGCTACGGCTACGGCAACGGCCAACTCATCGACGCGCTCTTCCACGACGGCCTCCGCGACGCCTACGACGGCAACGCGATGGGCGTGGCCGCCGACCTGTGCGGCGAGACGTGCAACGTGCCGCGCGAGCGCCAGGACGAGTTCTCGATCCTCAGCTACCAGCGTGCTCAGGAATCCATCGATACGGGCCGCTTCGCCGATGAGACAGTGCCAGTGACGGTCAAAGGTCGCAAGGGCGACACAGTGGTCGAGAAGGACGAGGAGCCGTTCAAGACCAACTTTGACAAGATCCCGCAGCTCCGGCCCGTCTTCACCAAGGAAGGCACGGTCACGGCCGCCAACGCCTCGACCATCAACGACGGCGCCGCGGCGCTCGTCGTGGCCTCCGAGGAATGGGCCGAGGCGAACGGCAAGGCGCCGCTCGCGCGGATCGTCGCCACAGCGCAGCACTCGCAGAAGCCCGTCGAGTTCACGACCGCGCCTATCGGGGCCATCGAGAAAGTCCTCGGCAAGGCCGGGCTCGCGCTCGACGACATCGACCTGTTCGAGGTCAACGAGGCCTTCGCCGTCGTCAGCCTCGCGGCGCAGGACGCCCTCGGCATCCCGACGGAGAAGCTCAACGTCAACGGCGGCGCCGTGGCGGTGGGCCACCCCATCGGGGCCTCAGGCGCGCGTATCCTCACGACGCTCCTCTACGCCATGCAGCAGCGCGACGCTAAGCGCGGCCTCGCGGCTATCTGCATCGGCGGCGGCGAGGCGACGGCCATCATCGTCGAGCGCTAACTCATAGACGATATGCGATAGACGATAGTCGAAGACGCATATCGAACATCCCCTATCGAATATGAACGTCTCCGTCATCGGCGGCGGGACGATGGGCAACGGCATCGCCCACGTCTTCGCGCAGCACGGCCACGCCGTCACTCTCATCGACCTCGATCAAGACCGCCTCGATGCGGCCCTCGCCACCATCGGCACGAACCTCGATCGGCAGGTCAAGAAAGAACTGCTGACCGAGGAAGAAAAGGCAGAGACCCTCGGTCGCATCACCACGGGCACTTCGGTAGCCGATGGCGTGACCGGCGCCGATCTCGTGGTGGAAGCAGCGACGGAGAACCCGGAGATCAAGGCGCAGATTTTCCGTGCGATGGACGAGAGCGCGCCCGCGTCGGCCATCCTCGCCTCCAACACGTCGTCCATCTCGATCACGCAGATCGCGGGCGAAACGAGCCGCCCGTCGCAGGTCATCGGGATGCACTTCTTCAACCCGGTGCCGGTGATGAAGCTCGTCGAGATCGTGCGGGGGCTGGAAACTTCCGACGAGACGTTCGCTGCGATCCGCGACTTGGCCGAGAGCCTCGGCAAGACACCGGTCGAGGTCAACGACTACCCCGGCTTCGTCTCCAACCGCGTTCTCATGCCGATGATCAATGAAGCGGTGACGTGCGTGATGGAGGGCGTGGCCGAGCCCGAGGCCATCGACACGGTCATGTGCCTTGGCATGGCGCACCCGATGGGCCCGCTCACGCTGGCCGACTTCATCGGCCTCGACGTGTGCCTCGCCATCATGGAAGTGCTCCACCGCGAACTGGGCGACTCGAAGTACCGCCCGAGCCCTCTGCTGCGCAAGATGGTGGCGGCCGGTCGGCTTGGGCGGAAGTCGGGGCGTGGCTTCTATGAGTACGGTTGAAGTGGACAGAAGGATGAGCGAAGTTGCAGCCCGTCCTCGGTTGCTCTCGTTTCCCAGCCACTTCCCCTCATGATCTCCCTCATCACCGGCGCCTCGTTTGGCATCGGCGAGGCGTGTGCCTACCGGCTTGCTCGCGATGGCTACCGTGTCATCCTGGCCGCGCGGAGTGCCGAGAAGCTGCGCCGTCTCGAAACGGAGTTGAACGATCAGCACGGCCCGGATACGGCCCTTGCGCTGCCGCTCGATGTCGTGGACGCTGGGGCCGTCCACGCGGCCATTCGCGAACTGCCGCCGGACTGGCAGCACATCGACGTGCTCATCAACAACGCGGGGCTGGCGCTCAACCTCGTGCCGGTCTACGAGAACAGCGTGGAGGAGATCGATACGATGATCGATGTCAACATCAAGGGCGTCCTCTACCTGATCCGGGCGGTCGTCCCGGGGATGTTGGAGCGAGGGCGGGGCCACATCGTCAACATCGGATCGACGGCCGGGCATGAATTGTATCCGGGGGGCACGATCTATTCCGCGACCAAGCATGCTGTGCTGGCGCTCACCAATGGGCTCAAGCAAGACCTCCACGGTACGCCTCTCCGCGTCACCGCCGTGTCGCCCGGGCTGACGGAGACGGACTTCTCACGTGTCCGCTTCAAGGGGGACGAGGCGCGCGCCGGCGCCGTCTATGCCGACACCCACGCGCTCACGGCAGAGGAAGTGGCCGATGCCGTGGCGTATTGCGTGCATGCCCCGGAGTCGGTGAATGTGCAGGAATTGCTGGTCATGCCGCGTGTGCAGTCACCCGGAATACGGGTCGTACGGGGCGAAGCCGCACGCGGCTTGTGATCGGGCTTCATCACGCCGAGCTAGTGGAGCGCCTGGCTGCGCGGTTGCAGGAGCCGCTGCCGGGGCTCATGGCTCAGCGCACGATGGCGCCATTCGGCCGCAACGACGATCCCGCGCTGCTTTCCACTGAGGGCAAAACCGCACGGGAAGCGGCCACCCTGGTGCTGCTCTATCCCTACAGCGGATCCGACGAGAGCGGACTCGTGCTCACCGCCCGGCAGCCCAGCCTCCGCGACCACAGCGGCCAGATTTCCTTCCCTGGAGGCCGCCGTGAAGAGGAGGAGACCTATGAGCAGGCGGCGCTCCGCGAAGGCTGGGAGGAAGTCGGGGTGGATCCAGCGGTGCCGCAGGTACTTGGTCGGCTCTCGCCCCTCTACATTCCGCCTTCGCGCTTTTCGGTATACCCCGTCGTAGCGGCCTTGGAGGAACGGCCCCGTTTCGCACCACAGGAGGATGAGGTGGCGGCCATCCTCGAAGTTCCGCTCGCTCGTCTCCTCGACCCGGCTACACGCCAGACATCGCCCCGCCTCGTGCGCGGTGGAGCGTTCGAGACGCCCTTCTTTGCCCTGGATGGGTATGAAGTGTGGGGCGCAACCGCGATGATGCTGGCCGAGTTTGCCGCCATCGTGCGGGAGTTGTAGCCGTGTGCCTCTACCCTTTCACCTGAATGCGGCACGTACGGCATGGGTGCCCTCCCGCAGCATATTGCTGAACTGATTGCGCAAGGCCGGAAGCTCGAAGCCATCACGCTGATCCGGGAAGAGACCGGCGTGGGCCTGGCCGAGGCTAAGGCGGCTGTGGATCAGCTCAGCCGGTCTGCACCGTTCAACCCCATTGATGCGATCGCCTCTGAAGACACAAAGGGAGAGGTGCAGCGACGGGCTTACGAGGGCCAGACCCTCGAGGCCATAAAACTCCTTCGCGAGGAGACGGGCATAGGACTCAAAGAAGCCAAGGCGCTCGTGGACCAGATGCCTGTTGACGCCCAGCGACGGACCTCAGGGTCCCTACGCCTCGTGGTGGCGGCGGCTGTGGTAGTGCTGCTACTGGGAGCGCTGGCGGCGTTGCTACTCTCGTCTTGATCTCTTCCCTCAGTTCAAGGGAAGGCTTGAGGTAACCGTTAGCGTGGAGGCTGCCTGGCCTTCCTGCTCCACCGTGTCCACGTCATCGGTGATGGTCGTCGAGCGGCTGACGATGACGCCGGTTGACAGACGTCCGCCCGGGGCAACAATGGCGCTTACGGTGATTTCTGCTTCCTGACCCTCTGGCGGCTGACCGACATTGACAATCACGGAGAAGGGAAGACGAGGGTTGGCCTCGCGCACGAGCCGCCCTGAGGCATCGCGGTATTCGATGCTCGTGGCCGATTCGATTCCCTCGCCGAACGCATTGTATGTGATGATCACCGGGGCGCTGTTTGAGTCGCAGCCCAGGTTGAAGACGAGGCACAGGGCACCGGTTAGAACCTGAGCGATCAAGGCGGAAGGAGAGCGGGGCATGAGAAGGAGCAGGAGCGAGACGCGCTAAAAGATACAGGGTAACGGCCTCGCGAAGTCAGTCCTCCGCGAGTACCCCTTCGAACACCTCATGGGCCTCGCGATACAGGCTCGCGTGGAGTACCGCGGTGTGTGTCGGCGTCTCGGCGTAGCCGCCCGAGAGTAGCAGGCAGAGGGGAATACCGGCTCGGTAGACGGTTTCCGCCACGTAGCGGTCGCGGGCGGCTACGCCCGTGGGAGTAAGCGCAAGGCGTCCGAAACGGTCACCCGCGAGCACATCGATGCCGCCGAGGTAGAAGACGAGGTCTGGGCGCGCTGCATCGAGCACCGAGGGCAGATGCTGCCGGAGCGTCTCCAGGTAGATTTCGTCGGTGGTTCCGTCGGGCAGCGCCACGTCCCGCGACGACGGGGGCTTCTGGAACGGATAATTCTTGGCGCCGTGCATCGAGAAGGTATAGACCGTCGGACGGTCGGCGAAGAAGGCGGCGTTGCCGTTGCCCTGGTGCACATCGAGATCGACGATGAGCGCCCGGCGCAGCCAGCCCGACTGCTGCAAGACGCGGATGGCTACGGCGACATCGTTGAGGACGCAGAAGCCCTCGGCATGGCCAGGCATGGCGTGGTGCGTACCGCCCGCTAGGTTGCCCGCGAGGCCGCCGTGCAACGCCATCAACGCGGCGTTGACGGTGCCCTGCACGGCGAGGCGGCTGCGGCGGACGAGCGCTTCGCTCCACGGCAGGCCCATGCGCCGTTCTTCGTGCCGAGTCTGGCGTCCCGATGCGAGCGCGCTGAGGTACTCGCGCGTGTGGACGAGAAGCAAATCTGACCAGTCGACTTCCCGGGGCTCTACAACATCCCCCAACTCGATGAGGCCTTCGTCTACGAGCAGCCGATGCAGCGCCGGAAACTTCCCCATCGGGAACGCATGGCGCGGGGGGAGGGGCACGTAGTAGTCCGCGTGATACGAGACGCGCATGGAGAGAATGAGGACTACGAAGGTAGAAGTGAGAAAAGCTCAGGTCGGGCTTCACAGCCGAGGCTGTGCCCTTTCCGATGTGCTACTTCACCCTTCTTACTTCTATCCCTCTTCAGCCTGGATCATCGCCACATAGTCCGAGAACGACATCATCTCGTAGGCCCCTTCACGCACGTAGCGGAGGACAAGCAGGAATTGTTCGGGGGGCCAGTAGCTCGGCGCCTTCGTGATGTACTGGCCGTCGGCATTGAAGAACACCGTGGTGGGCGTGCTGCTGACACCGAGCGCGGTAGCGAGTTCGCGCATCTCCACGTCGCCGCCGAAGAAGTTGATGGCCTCGTTGCTCTCCGTGTCCAGGCGTGTCACCTCGTAGTGCTCATCGAGGTAGGCCTGGACGGCATCATCGGTGTAGGTATCGGCGTCGAGGCGGCGGCACCAGCCACACCAGACGGCGTAGGAGTGGATGAGCACGAGGTTGCCGTCGGCCTGTGCATCGGCGATAGCCTCCTCGAACGGGCGCCAGTTGGGGGCGTCGTCTGGATAATCCGCCGCCGACTGCGCCACGACGGGCGATGCAATCAGAAGCAGAGCAGCGAGGGCAGAGAAGAGACGAGTCATGCAGCGAGGAGAGCAAGAATCACCTGGCGAAATCGGGCCGCGCCGTGTTCCCAGGCATAGGCGTCGAGTGCGCGCGGTGCGTTCGCACGCCAGCGCGCGCGCGCGGTTTCATCGGTGAGGCCTTGGCGGAGCGCTGTGATGAGCTCGTGAGCGTCGCTCGGATCGGCGACGAGGCCCACGTCGAAGCGGTCTACGATGCGGCGTACCTCGGGAATCGGGCTTGCGAGGACGGGGACCTCGGCCATAAGGTACTCGAAGAGTTTGTTGGGGAGCGCCAGGCGCAAGCTCTCGGTGAGCGGCTCGATCAGCAGCGTGCCGAGGTCGGCCCCGGCCGTATAGATCGGCAGGTCGTCGGGCGGAATGAAGCCCAAGAAGCGCACGCGCTCGCCGAGGGGGGCGGCCAGTCGCCGGGCTTCGGCCTCGAACGGGCCGTCACCGACGACAGCGAGGGCGGCTCCGGGTACCTGCGCCATCGCCGCGATCAGGGCAGGGAGGCCGCGCCCCTCGCGCAAGCCGCCCTGGTACAGCACAATGGGTTGTGTGGAAGAGAAGCCTGTCGCCTCGCGCAGCCGATTCGTGCGGGGCACCGTGCGTCGTTCCGGCACGTTGTGCAACACGACCGGCGGAGCGATGGCATAGGTCTGGGCAAGCCGCTCCGCGATGCTTTCGTTGACGGTGAAGACGGCATCGGCTCGGCGAATAAACCGCCGCTCGACGGCTTGCCACACGGCGCGCACCCACGGGCGCCCTGCCGTCGAATCGAGGTGGCCGTAGAGTTCGCGCGAATCGAAAACGAGGCGTGCTTTGTGATGGCGGGCGGCCTCGGTAAGCCCGGGTAGCGTGTAGAGGTCGCTGGCGATGTACAGGGCGGCTGGCCGGGCAAGCGCCGCCGCGCGGAACTGTCGATGGGCAGCCCAGAACAACCGCGGGCCGCGCCCGGCAGGGTTGGGGAGGATGTGAGCGCGCAGGTTCTCGTCGAGCTGGAGCTCCTCGCCGAGCCTGGCGCCTAGTGGAGCGCCCGTCAGCAGCACCTCGACGCGCAGGCCTAGCGCGCGTAGCACCCGCAACTGCTTGAGCGCCCGTGAGGAGCCGCGTACGTCGCCTAGCAGCGCGAAGACAATGTGGGGGTGACCGTCAGGGGTCGGGGGCACCGTCGGGGAGTCAGGCTCGGCAAACGACGGAGCAACAGACATGACAGGCACGTGGGCACAACGGGGGAGGCGAGAAAACACCCCGGGGGCGCGAAACAAATAGGACGCCTCCGGGTGCGTAAGTTACTGGCCCCGTTGGCGTAGGAGGGGCCGTGCGACCGCGGCCGTAACAGGGCCGTACCGCGGCAACCTGCCATGTCCTGCGTTTCTATCGTCCTTCCCCAATCATGACCTCGCGCCGGATTGTCCTCGGCCTCGCCTTGCTTCTCGGGGGCGCCTTGCTGGGCGTGCTTGTGGGCGAATTGCGCCATGCAGGCGATGAGGAAGCGCAAGAAGCCCAGCGCGTCGCGCAGGAAACGCCGACGCCCGCGACGGCCGAGCCCGTGCTCATCGGCGACCCGGACCCGCCGCCGCCGCCCGTAGTCCCGGAACTGACCGCGCTCAGCCGCAGCTTTGCGAGTGTGGCCGAACGCGTCAGGCCTGCCGTGGTGTTCATCCGCATCGAGAGCGAGTTAGATAGTGCGCCGGTGCCAGACGACGGCTTCCACGACGGCCTCCCGTATTCGCCCCGGTACCGTACGAGCGCGGGGAGTGGCGTCATCATCTCGCCGGAGGGCTACATCGTCACCAACGAGCACGTCATTGCTGGAGCCTCGCGCATCCGCGTGCTCCTCAACGACAAGCGGGAGTTCGATGCCGAACTGGTGGGCAGCGACCGGACGACCGACCTCGCCGTGGTCCGCCTGCTGCAACCCGAAGCCGCGGCACCCACGGACGAAGCGCTTCCCCTGCCCGTGGCCACGCTGGGCGATTCCGATGCGCTGGAGGTCGGGGAGTTTGTGCTCGCCATCGGGAGTCCGTTCCGCCTGACGAGCACCACCACGATGGGCATCGTGAGTGCACTCGGGCGCCAGGTAGACATCATCGAGGACGAGTTGCGCATTGAGGACTTCATTCAGACCGATGCCGCCATCAACCCTGGCAACTCGGGCGGTGCGCTCGTCAACACGCGCGCCGAGGTCATCGGCATCGCGACAGCCATCGCCACCGAGAGCGGCTATTACGAGGGCTATGGGTTCGCCGTCCCCATCAACCTGACTCGGCGCGTCGTGACGGACCTGATCGAGGAGGGGGCGGTGCAGCGCGGCTACCTCGGCGTCGAGATCCGCGCCGTCACAGCGGCCGACGCGCGCGAGTTGCAGATGCCGCGCATCGAGGGCGTGCTGATTGCCGGGGTCGTACGAGGAGCCTCGGCATCCCAGGCCGGGCTCCGCGACCAGGATGTGCTGCTGCGCGTCAACGGCGATCCGGTCAATGCGCCCAACCAGTTCCAGAGTCGCGTGGCGCTCTACCGCCCGGGTGACCTCCTCGACCTGGAGGTCTGGCGCGACGGCGAACGCCGCCTCTTCGAGGCCGAACTGATCGGCCGCGACGACCCTGTGTTCAGCGGCTGGCTCGCTGACCTGGGCCGCCGCTCGCCCGATGTGGTCGAGGGTCTTCCCGAGCCCCCCTCCGATGTGCCGCGCTCCGAGGCGGAGGACTGGGGCGTCCGCTTCCGCGACCTGACGCCACAAGAGCGCCGCGCCTTCGGCGTCTCCGGTGGAGCCTATGTCGAAGCGATTGAGGGAGGGAGTGCGGCCGAGGTAGACGGGCTCCCCGAGGGGGGCATCGTGACGCGGATCGAGGACAAGCCCATCACAACGGCCGAAGAGGCGCGCGATGCCCTCGCCGACCTCGCCGACCTTGGGCTCTCAGCGCTCCTGCGCGTCCGTCGCGCCGACGGCCTGACGGCGTTCTACGATCTTGCTTCGCCGTACGTGGACTGATGATTCGCTACCTCACGGCGGGCGAGTCGCATGGCGAAGCGCTCGTGGGCATCGTCGAGGGGATGCCCGCTAGCATTCCGCTCACGCCGACTGATCTCGATGAGCACCTCGCCCGGCGCTGGCTCGGGTTCGGGCGCGGTGGCCGGGCGAAGATCGAGCGCGACCGTGTCCGCATCCTCTCCGGCGTGCGGTTCTCGCACACGATGGGCAGCCCTATCGCGCTGTGGCTGGCGAACGCCTCGTACCACAAAGACCGGGCGGGCTGGCCCGAGGTCATGGCCGTAGAGGGCGAGGGGGAGGGCATCGAGCCCGTCACGTTGCCACGTCCGGGGCATACGGATCTCGCTGGGGCGCAGAAGTACGGCTTCGACCGGACGCCGCACGGCCCGGACCTGCGGCCGGTCATCGACCGGAGCAGCGCCCGCGAGACGGCCATGCGCGTGGCCTGTTGCTCAGTGGCACGGACGCTCCTGCGCCACCTCGGCATCGAGGTTGGGAGCCACGTCGTGCGACTCGGCGCCGTCGGCTACGACGACGCGGCAGGGTGGACGGAGGCACGCGACCGGCTGCTGGAGGAGGGCGGCGCGCGGGCGCTCTACGAAGCTGCCGACCAGAGCGAGGTGCGGATGCTCGACGCTGCGTTGTCCGCTGCTGCCGTGGAGCACATCAAAGCCACCAAGCAAGCGGGTGACACGCTCGGCGGCGTCTACGAGGTCATCGCCACGGGCGTGCCGCCGGGCCTCGGCTCCTATGTACAGGCCGACCGCCGCCTCGACGGACGCCTCGCGCAAGCCATCCTCTCGATCCAAGGACAGAAGGCCGTCGAAATCGGTGATGGGTTTGCGGGCGGGCACTGGCCGGGCTCCGAGGTCCACGATCCCATCGTGAAAGACGAGGCGGGACGGCTCACGCGGGCGAGCAACCATGCAGGCGGCATCGAAGGCGGCGTGTCCAACGGGATGCCGATCGCCGTGCGTGGCACCATGAAGCCCATCCCGACGCTTATCCAGCCGCTCGGCAGCGTGGACCTCGCCACCGGCGAGGCGCAGCCAACGCGCTACGAGCGCAGCGATGTGACGAGCGTGCCCGCCGCGAGTACCGTGGCAGAGGCGACGGTGGCGTGGGTGTTGGCCGAGGCAATCCTCGAACGCTACGGCGGCGATACGTTCGCACAGGTGCAGGAGCGTTTCGAGGCCGACCGGCGATAGCGCGTCCGCTACTTGATGTAGCGGTGCGTGAACGGGTACCGGTAGTCCTCGTCATTCGTCGTCCGCACCGCTGCAATGATGGGGAAGACGAACGCCGCGATCCCGACGCCGATAGCGAGCGGCACGCCCACGATCACGCCAACGACAGTGATGCAGAGAACCGCCGCGACCAGCCCGAGCACGAGCATCGAGATCTGGAAGTTGACGGCGTCCTTGCCCGCCTCGTCAATGGCCGGGTGCTCATCGCGTTTCAGCCACCAGACCACGAGGGGGCCAACCAGGAAGCCGATCCCAGTGAACACGCCGAGGAGCGCGCTCAGGTGGAGCAGGGAAATCGTGTTGCGGACAGTATCCGGGAGTTCTTCGGTGGAATAGAGGTCGGAGGTCATGGCTGGGGATGATTGGGCGAGAGGGACGAGCGAGCCTACGAGCGGCTCCACCGCCGGTTGCGTTCAGGTCCATCACTAGAAGTGTTCGCACAGTGAACCTCGAAACGGACCAACCACAGTCATCATCGCGCGCTCGCGGGTAGTCTTTGGAACGCCGAACGTACCGGCCAGTTGATCCGGCGCCCCTCCGAGATGCCTACTCCCGAATGTCGAATTGGATGACTCGCATGGCGCACCGCGCCGATGCCTCGCTCAACACGCGCACCGTACCCGTACCCCTCACGCCCGAGTCGCCTCACGCTGTCGTGATCGGCGCCGGGTTTGGCGGGCTGGCAGCGGCCATTCGCCTGCTCGTGCGCGGCTACCGCGTAACGGTCGTGGACCGCCTGGATCAGCCCGGCGGACGTGCTCGTGTGTTCAAGCAGGACGGCTACACCTTCGACGCGGGGCCTACGCTCATTACGGCTCCCTTTCTCTTCGACGAACTCTGGACGCTCGCCGGAAAGCACCGCGAGGACTACGTGGACGTGGTGCCTATCACGCCCTTCTACCGCATCCGCTTCGACGACGGCGCGGTCTTCGAATACACGGGTGACGCCGAAGCCATGCGCCGCGAGATCGCGCGCTTCAACCCGGCCGATGTGGACGGCTACACGCGCTTTCTCGAAAAGAGCGAACGCATCTTCGAGGTCGGCTTCACCGAGCTGGGGCACGTGCCGTTCGGCAGCGTGAAGACCATGGCGGAGATCGTCCCGGCCATGATGGCGCTCGAAAGCTGGCGCACTGTCTACGGTCTCGTCGCGAAGTACATCAAAGACCCGCGGCTGCGGCAGGTCTTCTCGTTCCACCCGCTCCTCGTCGGCGGCAACCCGTTCTCGACGACCTCCATCTACACGCTCATCGCGTTCCTGGAGCGCAAGTGGGGCGTATGGTATGCGATGGGCGGCACGGGCGCGATGGTGCAGGGCATGGCCGACCTGATCGAGGACCTCGGCGGCACGCTCCGCTTTGGCGAGACCGTGGAGGAGATCACCGTCGAAGGTGGCCGGGCGACCGGCGTGCGCCTGGACTCGGGCGAGCACCTCGCCGCGGACATCGTTGTCTCCAACGCGGATGCGGCGTGGACCTACAAACACCTCATCCGGCCGGAGCACCGCACGACGTGGACGGACGCGAAGCTCGACCGCGCGAAGCTCTCGATGAGTCTTTTCGTCTGGTACTTCGGCACGGACCGGCCCTATGATGACATCGCGCACCACACCATCCTCCTCGGCCCCCGCTATCGAGGATTGTTACAGGACATCTTCCAAAAACACACGCTCGCCGACGACTTCTCGCTCTACCTCCACCGCCCGACGGCGACGGACGCGAGCATGGCGCCCGAGGGCCATGACTGCTTCTACGTGCTCAGCCCCGTTCCGCACCTCGACAGCGGGGACCCCTGGGACGAGGCGCAGAACGAGCGCTACCGCAACGCCATTGAGCAGTACCTCGAACGTACGGTGCTGCCCGATCTCTCCAAGCATGTCACGGCCAGCCTGACGCTCAACCCCAAAGGCTTCCTCAACGACTACCTCTCGGTCAAGGGCGCGGCCTTCTCCTTCGAGCCCGTCCTGACGCAGAGCGCCTACTTCCGCCCGCACAACGCGAGCGAGGACGTAGAGCACCTCTACCTCGTCGGGGCCGGGACGCATCCGGGCGCGGGAATGCCGGGCGTGCTCTCATCGGCGCGTGTGCTCGATACCGTGGTGCCCGACCCCGATCAACTCGTGCGCGTGATGCAGCCGTCAGAGGGGGTTGTGATCTAGGCGTTGCGGTTTAGCCGGAGGAGTTAGATTTTCGCCTCGTACCTCTACCCTTCGCTGCCATGCTCCGCGCCTTTCTTCTGGGAGCAGCCCTGTGCTGTCTCTCGTTCGCTGCCCATGCTCAGGATCGCCTCGTCCTCACGCAGTACTGCGTGTTCGATGGGTCCACGCTGAGCGAGGACATTTATGGATTTGACTCCGATGACGAGGCCCAGGTGGCACTCAACCGAGTCATGCGCCATGCCGGGCTGGAGCCCAACTTCATCATCCGGGCGGCCAATGTGCCCAATGCCGTGGCGGCCATCGAGGGGAGCCAGCGCCTCATCCTGTACAATCAGGCCTTCATGATCAGCGTCCGTGACCTGACGAACACGGATTGGTCGACGGTGAGCATCCTGGCTCACGAGGTGGGGCATCACCTCCAGGGCCACACGCTCATGTTTGGCGGCAGCCGCCCCCCCACTGAACTCGAGGCCGATAAATACTCCGGGTTCATTCTGCAACGGATGGGGGCGACGCTCGATGAGGCGCGGGCAGCTATGCAACTGGTGGCCGATGAGATGGGCTCGGCCACGCACCCCGGACGCGAGGCGCGCCTGGCCGCGATCACGAACGGGTGGGTCCAGGGGCGCGATCTGAACGAGCAGACGCCGGATACGGGGACCCCGCCCGCCGACCCCATCCCGCAGGAGACGACCGTCAAGCCTCGGCCCACGCCGCCGGAGACGCCCGACAGCTACCC
>JABDIZ010000157.1 GCA_013003465.1 Rhodothermaceae bacterium | reverse complement strand
CCGAGAAGGCCCGCGACTTCAACGGCCTGCCCGTGGGCTCGGACCAGGAAGTCATGGTGTCCGTCGGGAGCACCGGCGCCTTCGTCTCGACGTGCCTGGCGCTCTTCGAGCCGGGCGACGAGGTTGTGTTATTTGAGCCATTCTACGGATATCACCGAGGGATTCTCAGCCTTCTCGGTGTCACGCCCGTGGCGGTGCCGCTCCGCGCACAAGATCCTGCGGCTTCGCGTAGAACAGGCTGGTCGGTGGATTTCAACGCGCTCGAAGCGGCCATCACGGACAAGACGAAGGCCGTGCTCGTCTGCACGCCCGCCAACCCGAGCGGCAAGATCTGGAGTGAGGCCGAACTGACCCAACTCCTCGGCTTGCTCGAACAGCACGACCTGTGGGCCATCACCGATGAGATCTACGAGTACATGACTTACGACGGGCACCGGCACGTCTCGCTGGCGAGCCTGCCCGGTGCCTACGAGCGGACGGTCACGCTCTCGGGGTTCTCGAAGACCTTCAACATGACGGGCTGGCGGTTGGGCTACGCGGTGGCTGCGCCGCCGGTGATCGAGAAGATGGGGCTCATCAACGACCTCGTCTACATCTGCGCGCCCGCGCCACTCCAGCACGGCGTCGCCGATGCGCTGCCGATGGACGCCGCCTACTACACGCAGATGCTCGCCGACTACACGGCCAAGCGCACCCTGATGTGCGAGACGCTGGAGGCCTGCGGTTTCGCCGTCAACTGGCCTGACGGCGCGTACTACGTCCTCGCGGGTTTCGAGCAGTTGAGCCGCGAGCGCTCCGGATTTGCAGACGACCGCGAGGCGACGAACACGCTCATCGAAACGGCGGGCGTGGCCTGCGTGCCCGGCAACTCATTCTTCGCCGATCCCGCCGACGGGCGGTTCTTCCTCCGCTTCTGCTACGCCAAGGAGATGGACGTGCTGGAGGACGCCTGCCGCCGCCTCCGGAAGGTCTTCGCGGCTGAGCCTGCGATTCAGGGGGGGCGAGATAGCGCCTGATGCAGCGAGGCCGCCCCAGCGCGGGCACGGCCTCGAAAAGCATCAGCGGGGGCCGTGTCAGGCGTCGATCACGTCGGCGCCATTGGCGACGATGACGTGCTCGGGGAAGAAGTAGCGGCCTTCCTTGACGCCGTTGGCGGGCGAATCGGAGCCGTGGACGGCGTTCTCGCCCATGCTCGTGGCGAATTGCTTGCGGATGGTGCCCTCGGCGGCGTCGGCCGGATTGGTGGCGCCGATCACCTCGCGCCAGGTCGCCACGGCGCCCTCGCGTTCCAGCACGAGCGGGATGCACGGCGCGCTCGACATGAACGTTGTCAGTTCGCCGAAGAACGGGCGCGCGGCGTGAACAGCGTAGAAGCCTTCGGCCTCGGCGCGCGTGAGCTGGACGAGCTTCATCGCGCGGATGGCGAAGCCCTCGGCGAGAATGCGGTCGATGATCTTCCCGGCGTGCCCGGCGGCGACGGCGTCGGGCTTGATGATGGCGAGCGTGCGTTCCATTCGGCGGTTCAGGTTGGTTGGGTTCGGGGTCGCGGCAAACAACCCACACCGTAGAGAGGAGGACCACGAAGTCAGGGCGAAATCAGCGGTGCTAGTCTCAGCAGGGCAAACCGAATGACCCTGAGACTACGGACCCGCGACGCCCCGTTCTGCGTGACGCCGCCGCGGCCCTTCGCGGCCTAGCTTGTAAACCCACACCTGGTCGTCTCATGCGTCTGCTGTTCCCCGCCCTCGTCGTTCTACTGGCGCTGGCCCCGGCGTCTGTCCGTGCCCAGGCCACCGTCACCCTGACCGGCACCGTCACCGCCGATGATGGCGAGCCCTTGCCGGGGGCCAACGTGTTCATCGCGCGCTCGCAGCGTGGCACCGTTGCCGATGCGCAGGGGCGGTACCGCTTGGCGGGTGTGCCGCTCGGGGCGCACCGCCTCGTGGCCTCCTTCGTCGGGTTCGAGACGGCGGGCGAGGACCTCGTGCTGCGCCGGGCTGGAGAGACGCGCACCATCGATTTCCGCCTGCGCGAAGCGGCGGTCGAACTGGGCGAGGTGACGGCCGAGGCCGAGCGCGACGACCGCTGGCGGCAGCGCTACGAGCGCTTCCAGCGCCGCTTCCTCGGCGAGACAGCCAACGCCGCGGAGACGGAGATCCTGAACCCGTTTGTGCTGGACTTCGAAGAGCGGCGCGGTACGCTGAGCGCCTCGGCGCGCGAACCGCTCGTCATCGAGAACCGCGCCCTCGGGTACCGCATCCGCTACGACCTGACCGACTTCGAGGCTCGCTCGGACTACAACTTCTTCTACGGTGAGGCCTTCTACGAAGAGCTGGAACCCACCGACCCGACCGACCGGGCGCGTTGGGAACGCAACCGGCGTGCGGCCTACCGCGGCTCGTTCCGCCACCTGCTCCGCTCGCTCATCGCGGGCACTGCCGACGCGCAGGGGTTTAGCCTGTACCTCCTCCCGAACCAGGGACCGGGCGGCATCGGCGGCGGCTCGCCCTTCGGCAACAGACGGCAGGGGGGCAATCGATTCCCGACGACCGAGGCGGAGATCCTGAAGCCCGCGCGGCAAGAGGGCGAGTACGTGCTGGAATTCCGGGGCGTCCTCCAAACCATCTACCGCGACGAGCCCGAGGAGCCGGGTTTTCTGGAGCGTGAATGGGCGCGCGAGCGCCGTCCGCTCCGTGAGGTGCAGACCTCCGAGCTACGCTTCCCCATCGCCGAAATCTCTGCGCAACTCGACCGCTTCGGCGAGGAACTCGACCCCCGCTCGATCACGGTGTCGGGCTACATGGCTTTCGAGCGTTTCGCCGACGAGTTGCCGAAGGAGTACGGCCTCGCGGAAAGCGGCCTGCCCGGCGCCGTGGAGGCCGTCCAGGGATTGGAGAACGAGGGGCGGTAGGTCTCGCGGTTCTTACGCGCGATTGTCATCCCGAGCGAGTGAAACGAGTCGAGGGATCTGTCTCCGGGATACCCGGGCTTTCATGTACCCTCCGATGTACTGAGACAAGATCCCTCGGCTACGCCCTCGTAGGGCTCCGCTCGGGATGACAGAGGATAAGGAGGTTAGTCTGCGACCGCGTAGCCGCTCAGGCGCCGCTCCATCGCCTCAGCGAAGCGCTTGGCGAAGCCCCGGTCCACCTTGAACGGATCGGTGTAGACGCTGCCGTCGTCGAGGTCCACGCTCTGGGCCTGCACGCGGAGTTCGGTTCCTGCCTCGACGGGCAGCACGCGGATCGTCAGCACGACGAGGTCGCCAAAGCCGCCATGGGGGATCTCAGCCTGAAGCAGGCCAAGGTCGGGCTCCGTTCGGGCGAGCACGTAGCCGCGATCCAGGATTTCTTCGATGGCCTCGTCGTAGACGAATGCCGGGCCGTGCGGGAAGACCACGAACGACGGTTCGGGGGTGCGACTGAGGAGGGCGCAGCCGGAAAGCGCGATCGCGAAGAGGGCGCCGATGAGGAGGAGCAGGAACGCGTCACGCATGGCAAGCAGAGGCAAAGGTTCTGCTCTATTCGCCGCGCGCTCTACTCGATGCGTAACAGTCGGTTGTGCTATCCGCTTGTCCCACAAGCCGCGTCGAGGCGGGCGCGGGCTTCGGCGAGCGGGAGGCCGAAGCCCTGCACATCGAGGGGCACGCTGGTCCCGCCGAGTCGGGTGACCGAGTCCTCGGGAGGGAAGACGCGGAAGACCGACTGGCCCGTGCGGTTCGGTCCTTCGAACACATCGCCGAGCGCAGGCGTGTAGTCCCCGCCCCGCACCTCGGCCACCGTGAAGCCACTGTCGAGGGTTCGGGCGACGAACGTGACGCAGTCGGGACGCGTCAGGAAGACGGCGTGCGCACCGACGCTCGCCTGCCCGCTGGAGAACAATTGCACGCAGCCCGTGAGGAGGAGCACCGGAAGGAGCAAGACAGCCCAGCGCCGCCCTTCGCCCTTCACCCTTTGCCCTTCAATCTTCATCCGACGTGCCGCTCGGCATGGTAGGACGAGCGCACCAGCGGGCCACTCTCGACGTGCTCGATGCCCTTCGCCTCGCCGACCTCCTTGTAGCGCGCGAACTCGTCCGGGTGGACGAACCGCTCGACGGGCAGGTGCATCTTGGTCGGCTGGAGGTACTGGCCGATGGTCATCACCTTGACGCCGTGCGCGGCGAAGTCGTCCATCAGGCTGTGGACTTCCTCTTCGGTCTCGCCGAGGCCCACCATGATGCCGCTCTTGACGCGGAGGCCGAATTCGTCGGTCGCCATCTTGAGCACGTCTAACGAGCGCTGGTAGTTGGCCTGCGGGCGGACGCGCCGGTAGAGACGTGGCACGGTCTCGACATTGTGGTTGAGCACGTCCGGCCGCGCGTTGAACACCGTTTCGAGGGCGGGGCGGAGGCCCCGCATGTCGGGGATGAGCACCTCGATGGTGCAGCCGGGGATCTGCTCCTTGACGAGGCGGATCGTCTCGGCGAAGATGGGCGCGCCGCCGTCCTCGCGGTCATCGCGGTTGATGCTCGTCACCACGACGTGCTTGAGGCCCATCAGGCGGGCGGCCTCGGCTACGCGGCGCGGCTCGTCCCAATCGAGATCGTAGGTCTCCGGGCGTCCAGTGTGGACAGCACAGAACGAGCACGAGCGGGTGCAGACATTGCCGAGGACCATGAACGTGGCCGTGCCCGCCGTCCAGCACTCGCCCATGTTGGGGCAGCGGGCGCTCGCGCAGACCGTGTGCAGGTTGTATTCCTCGATGGTCTGCTGGACCGAGCGGAAGGTCTCGCCGTAGGGCAGCTTGACGCGCAGCCACTCCGGGCGCTGGCCGGGGCGGCTGATCTCGCGCGGCTTCTCGACGACTGGCAATTCCAGCATGCCGCCGTCGAAATCAGCGCCATCACCCGTAGAGGGCGTGGCGATCTGGAGAGGGATGTCGCCGGGGCGGCGAGGAGCGCGGGCGGTGTCGGCCATGAGCCTTCAGCAGTCGGCAGAACGGAGACGGCAGCAAAGTACGCACGGCGGTTCGGCGGGGTGCCCGGCATGCGCGTGGGGGCGCGTAGACGCGCCCGCTCTTTGCCGAGTTTCCATGTCTATCTTGCCGCGCTCTGTGGGCCGAACGGCTATCCTCAGCCCATGGCGTCGTTCCTACGGATTACTGGATTCTGTACCCCTCTATGCTGGTCTCCGAACTCTTCTCGAAAGCGCTCCCGAACCCCGAGTCGGTGCGGGACACCCTCGGCCGTCACCTCCTGACCGACGGCTACTCCATGGTCCTTGACATGGTCGAGAGCCAGGGCATCTACCTCCGTGACGCCGTCACCGGGAAGCAGTACGTGGACCTGTTCACCTTCTACGCGTCCAACCCGCTCGGGATGAACC
>JABDIZ010000140.1 GCA_013003465.1 Rhodothermaceae bacterium | reverse complement strand
CCTCCGGGCCGAGCCGCGTGCCGTCGGCGAGCGTGATCGTCTCGCGGCGTTTGAGCGCTTCATACTGCCAGCCCTCGGTCACACCCGCCGCCCGCGCCTTCTCGCCGTCAATGTGGCCCAGCCGCGTCTTTTCCTGAAACCGGAAGCCTGCACAGAACACTCGGTGCTCCAAGGGCCGTGCCTCGACGGTGCAGGCGTCGCTTTCGTAGACGACAGCGTGCTCGAACCCCTCTTCCAGTTCGACCCACTGCACCTCGAACGGTAGCCAGTCACGCGCCAGCCCCGGTAGACTTGTCACGATCTCGCGGAGGCCGCCCGGCCCTACGACCGTGAGTGGTTTCGTGCGCTCGAGAAGGGCGAGGGTCGTGATGAGCCCCGGCAGGCCGTAGAGGTGGTCGCCGTGGAGGTGCGTGATAAATACCGCATCAAGGCGGGCGCGGTTGAGATCGGCACGGAGGAGTTGAAGCTGCGTGCCCTCGCCGCAGTCGAACAGGAACAACCGTCCTTCGCGGCGGAGTGCGCACCCGGCGAGGTGGCGATGCCGCGTCGGGATGGCCGAGCCGGTGCCGAGCGGTATGACCTCGATCATGCCTCGGCGAGTTCGGCTTCGAGGAGTTGCTTGCGGTAGAGGTCGGCGTAGAAGCCGTCGTGCTGCATCAACTCGTCGTGCGTGCCGCGCTCGGTGATCTGGCCCTCGTCGAGGACGACGATCTGGTCGGCCTCCTGCACGGCCGAGATGCGGTGGCTGGCGATGACGATGGTGCGGCGCCCGTAGTGCTGGCGGAGGTGGCCGAGGATAGTGGCCTCGGTGCTCGTGTCCACGGCGGAGAGGGCATCGTCCAGCAGGAGGATCTGCGGATTGCGGATGAGCGCGCGGGCGATGGCCGACCGCTGCTTCTGCCCGCCGGAGAGTGTGATGCCGCGCTCGCCCAAGACCGTCTCGAAGCCCTCCGGAAAGTCGTCCACATTGGCGAGCAGATCCGCCTCCTCGGCCGCGCGGCGGATGTCCGTCTCGGCGGCGTCCATCGCGCCGAAAGCGATGTTGTGGCCCACAGTATCGGAGAACAGAAAGACCTCTTGCGGCACGTAGCCGATGGCCTGGCGCAGCACATCGAGCGGGATTGTGCGGACATCGTGGCCGTCCACGCGGAGGGCGCCGCCCGTGGCGTCCATCAGGCGCGGAATGAGTTCGATGAGCGTGCTCTTGCCCGAACCCGTCCGCCCGACGATGCCGAGCGTCGTCCCGGCAGGCACATCGAACGAGATGCCATCGAGGACGGCTGGGCCACCGTCGGTGTAGCGGTAGGTCACGTCCTCGAACGTGACGCGGCCCGTGATGCTCGTGAGAGCCATATCCGTCGTCGGGCCGTCTTGCACGGCGGGCTCGGTGTCGAGGAGTTCGAAGATGCGGCTGGCACTGGCCGAGGCCTGCTGGATCATCGAGATCACGTAGCCGAACGACGCGACCGGCCACGTTAGGATGGCGACATAGATGATGTACTCGGCGATGTTGCCGAGCGAGAGAGTGCCCTCGATCACGAGCCGCCCGCCGATCCACACGACCAGCACCGTGCTCGCGCCGATCAGGATCATCATGATGGGCCGGAAGGCCGCATCCACGAGGGCAAGCGAGAGCGTCCGTTCGCGATAGGCCTCACTCTCGCGGTCGAAACGCCCCGCCTCGAAGTCCTCCCGCGCGTAGGCCTTGATGACCCGGATCCCGGCGAGCGCTTCCTGCACGCGGCTCGTCAGCGTCGAGTACTGTTTCTGCTGCCGGTCGGTGCGGACGTGGACCATCTTCGAGACGAAGAAGATGGCGACCGCGAGCAGCGGCATTGGGAGGAGCGCCCAAAGCGTGAGCGTGGGCGAGATGGCGAACATCACCACGAGCGCCGTGACGACCGCCGTGAGTGCCCGCGCTGAGTACATGTACGCCGGGCCGATGTAGCGCCGCACGCGCTCGATGTCGGACGTGGCGCGCGTGAGCACATCGCCCGTCGGGTACTGCTTGTAGAAGCCACCGGAGAGCCGCTGGAGGTGGCTGTAGAGCCGGTTCCGCAGGTCGTACTCGATGTGGCGGCTCGCCACCACGACCGTCCGCCGCATCGTGAAGGTGAACAGCCCGCTCATGACACTGAGGAGCACGATCAGGCCGCCTGCGAGGATGAGTGTCCGCGCGAAGTCGCGGTAGAGGGTGTCTTCGAAGGGCGTCCCCGCGTAGAGATTGTGCAGCGCTACCATGCGAGGCACCGCGTCCACAGCCTCGCGCACCACACTGGGCACGATCAGCGCGAAGATGGCCGAGATGAGCGCGGCCAGCATCCCCGGAATCATGAGGTGCTTGTAGCGCCAGAGGTACGGGTTGAGACGGCGGAGCGGCGAGGCCATACGAACGGACAGGCGGGACGGATCGGCCAACGCCCGGCGGCGGGTCGTGATCCGGCGAGTAGCGCGGGAGACGATTCGCTCCAACCTAGCGCCCCACGCTGACACCCCTGTGCCACGGACCCGAGGATGAAATCCAGCGCCGTTATGGTTCGCTGCGACACACGGCCGTCATTTGGCGCGCCCTACTGTGGCTCGCCCATCCACCCTTCCCCCTTGTGCCATGGGTATCCGCCTTCCTTCCTCCGATGCCGAACTGATGGGCCACACGCGCTCTGCGTCTCCGGCCGACGACTACCGCACGCGCCTCCTCGCCTACATTCCCGCCGATGTCGTCGCCGCGTGGGTGTTTCTCGACCGCATCCTCCACGCCGACCCCCTCGGATCGCCGACACTCCACTGGATTGTCTTTGGCGCGGTCCTCGTGCTCACGCCGCTCTGGACGTGGTATGCCTCCCAGACATCCGCGCTTCCCATCTCGCGGGTGCTGACGAGCACTGTCGCGTTCGCCGTGTGGGTGTTCGCACTGGGCGGGCCGTTCGTCCGCCTCGGCTGGTACACGCCGACGCTCGCTGCGGTATTGCTTGTGCTGTACACGCTGGCCGCCCCGCTCGTCCCGTTCCTCGCCGCGCACCTCCGGCGACGGACGCATCCGCCCGAACCGGTGGCTTAAGCCTCTAGGACGGTCACCTCGGTCTGCACGCGGTCCTTCGGGATCAGCGCGGGCCAGTAGGCGATGACCTCGCTCGGGCGCGGGCGCCCGCCTGCGAAGCCCGTCACGGCGCTCGGGCCGGTCAGGATCAGCGGCGCGATCTCGCGGCCGAACTGCTCGATGGCCGCCTTGTCCTGTCCGCGCACGGAGACGCGAAGCATCACCTCGTCGAGGTCGGCTTCTTTCGCCGACGCAGCTTCGTCGTTCTCGGTGAGGGCGTTGAGGCCGATCAGTTCGGCGCGGTACTCCTCGAACTCCAACCCGAGCGCGTCGAGGCGTTTTTTGAGGATGTCGGCAGCGGCGCGGGCCTTCTTCGCGGCGTCGGGCCAGGCGTAGACGAGTGTGGAGGTGGCTTTCCAGCCGTCCGAGTAGGCGGCCGAGACCTTGTAGAACTCGGTCTCTGGCTCCCCCGTGATGCCGTGCACGCGGACGCGGTTCTCCGACTCGTCCTCCAGATGAATCGAGGTGAAATCCGCGATGCCGTTAGGCGTGATGTAGTCTTTCGGATCGCCGATCTCGTAGAGCAGCTGCTCGGCGACGGTCTGCCGCGAGACGAGCCCCCCGGTGCCGTCGTGCTTGGTGATCGTGAACGTGCCATCCGGCCGCGCTTCGGCGATGGGAAAGCCAATGCCTGCCATGTCGGGGACGGTCTGCCAGTCGGTGAAGTTGCCACCGGAGGACTGTGCGCCGCACTCCAGGATGTGCCCGGCGACGGTGCCTGCTGCCATCTTGTCCCAGTCGTCCATCGCCCAGCCGAATTCGTGGATCATAGGCGCGAGCGTGAGCCCGGTGTCCGTCGTCCGGCCCGTCACGATGACATCGGCACCCTGTCGGAGCGCCTCGACAATGGGTCCGGCGCCGAGGTAGACGTTGGCGCTCACCATCTGGTCGCGGACAGGCGCCATCGGCTCGCCCGTCTCCATATGCCGCAGTTCGACGCCGTCGGCGAGGAGGTCATCCAACTGATCCAACAAATCGTCGCCCGTGACGACGGCCACCTTGAGGCCCGAGACACCGCGGCTGCGGATACCCTCAACGATGGCTTCAGCACAACCGACGGGGTTGACGCCGCCCGCGTTCGAGATCACGGTGAAGCCCTTTTCCTTGATATCCGGGGCGAGTTCGGTGACAACCTCCACGAAGTCGCGCGCGTAGCCGAGGGCGGGGTTGCGCAGCTTCTGCTTCTGCATGATGGACATGGTGACCTCGGCGAGGTAGTCCATTACGAGGTAGTCGATGGGGCCGTTGCGCGCCTGATCGATGGGGGCGCGCTGGAGGTCGCCCCAGAAGCCTTGGCCGGAGGCGATGCGGATGCTGTCTTTCACGGAGATGCGGCTGGCGAATGCGAAGCCGCCCAAGGTACCCACACGCTACAGCGGCGTCACACGGACGCTGTCCAGCACAACCTCGGAGACGACCCGGAGACTATCGGCGGCGTAGAGCGTGGGGTAACGTTCGAGGGCCTCGCCTACGTCGGCGGTGAGGTTGCGGTAGTCCTGCATCCGCACGCCATTCACGTCCTGCACGCGAAGAACTTCGCGAAAGCGCGAGCCGGTGGCGTTCGGGCCGGTCTCGTTGGCGCCGAGTTCGTAGGTATAGGCGAGGTAATCCATCGTGTGGCGGTCGGCGTGGAACCAGTAGAGGTAGCGGTCGGTGTAGTCGCGCCCGCCGCCCTCTTGCGCGAAGGTCACCTCGACGCGCTCATAGGGCTCGCCGCGGATCGTCTCGGGACCCAGGCTGCGCAGCTGCACCGCCGGGTCGCGGAGGGGCAAGGGCAACAGCGCGAAATAGGCCACCGAGTTCACCGCCGTCTCCGCACTGCGCAGCGGTTGGTCGGTCTCAAACAACTGACTCACCTCATGCCCATCGATATGCCAGTGGACGCCGTCGTTATCCACCACCTGCTCAATGGTGCGCCCGAGCGAATCCGTCAGCGTGCGGGCGTAGCGAAACTGCCCGCCCTCGCGGCGTAGCATGAACGGCGTTCCCCGGAAAGCGAACGTCAGTTCGGCCTGATCGAGCACCTCGCTCCCATGCGCGTCCATGGCGGACTCGACCAATGCGAGGGCTGCAGGATCGACTTCGGCTCGGGGCACCGGCAGCACCCTCTCGGACTCGGATTCGCCGCCACAACCTGCGAGCAGCAATACAACGAGCACGAACGAGGCAACGCGAACAGGCATGAGGGCATGGATCAGCAAGAGCAACGCGGACAACCTACGCCGTGGACGGATCACGAATCCTTTGCGCCTGCCTCATGCAAAGCCCGCCGCCTCCGTGAGCGAGGCGAGGCGCCGCCGATCGACTGGACCAGGCTAATCAGCGTATCAGCGAGACGCGGTGCGTGACGGAGCCCCCGTCCGCATCGAGCCGGACCAGCTAGATCCCATTGTCAAGATCGGTTGCGACGAACCGTGTGGTGTGCGTCCCGGAGGGCTGTTCGTTCTCCACAAGTACCCACTTCACGGCCAAGCCGATCATAGACCGCCATGCGCACGTGCGTTGCGCGCGGCAGCGTGTACCCGGTGGTCGTTGCCCCTGCAAACGGATTGGGATACGGCCGATCCAAGCGAGGTCCTTCAGCCTCAACCTGAGCCAACGGCGGCATCGTGGCGATCCTGCTCCGTCTCAGACGTATGGGGTTCGCTGGGCCGTCTGCGCCAGCTTCCTCGCGTCGAGCGCGATCACCAACTCCTCGTTGGTCGGGATGACCCAGACGGGCACCTTGCTTTCATCGGAGGAGATCCGTGCTTCCTGACCGCTCCCGGTCTCGTTCCGTTCCGGGTCGAGGACGATGCCGAGGCCTTCGAGGTCGGCGCAGATCTGCGCGCGGATGGGAGCGGCGTAGGTCCCGATGCCTGCGGTGAAAGCGATGGCATCGCAGCCGTTAAGGGCCGCAATGTACATCCCGAGGTATTGCTTGACCCGGTAGCAGAACACGTCGATGGCGCGCTGGCAGCGGACATCGCCGTCGGCGGCCTCGGCGAGGAGGTCGCGCATATCGGCCGCGTAGCCTGAGAGGCCGAGCAGCCCGGAATAGCGGTTGAGCAGCGCATGCACCTCGGCCAAGGTCATCTCCTCCTTCTCCACGATGTCGAAGACGAGGCTAGGGTCGAGGTCACCCGAGCGCGTGCCCATCACGAGGCCTGCCAGCGGCGTCATCCCCATGGAGGTGTCAATGCTCTGGCCGTCGCGGA
The DNA here is from genome assembly GCA_013003465.1 of Rhodothermaceae bacterium. Taxonomy (GTDB): domain Bacteria; phylum Bacteroidota; class Rhodothermia; order Rhodothermales; family Rubricoccaceae; genus JABDIZ01. The sequence goes on along the minus strand of JABDIZ010000140.1, from coordinate 4,075 downwards.
TAGCGGCGAGCGAGCAGCCATTGCCGAGGTGACACGTGATCACGCGGCTGTTGGTCTTCTCCAACCCAGCCACTTCATAGAGGCGGCGACTGACGTAGTAGTGGCTCGTCCCATGGAAGCCGTAGCGGCGCATCTTGTGACGGCGGTAAAGCCGATTCGGCAGCGCGTAGAGGTAGGCGTGCCGCGGGATCGTCTGGTGGAAGGCCGTATCGAAAACCGCTACGTGCGGCACATCGGGGAAGGCGTGCTGCGCCGCCTCGATGCCGCGCAGGTTGGCTGGGTTGTGGAGCGGCGCGAGGTCGAAGGCGTCGCGGATCGCGTCCTTGACCTCTTCGTCGATGAGCACCGAGTCGGCGAAGCGCTCGCCGCCGTGCACCACCCGATGGCCCACCGCCTCGATGTTGCCGTCGCCTTCGATGTCTGGATGGTCGCGGAGCTGCTGAATCAGGAAATCGAGGGCTGCACCGTGGGTGGAGGCGTCGAGGCTGTGGCGCTTCGGCTTCGCTTCGTCGACCCCAAACGAGGCCAGTGCCGAGACGGCCCCGATGCGCTCGACGTGCCCCTCGGCTATCGTCTCCCGCGTCTCAGCGTTGATGAGGTCGAACTTGAGCGACGACGAGCCGCAGTTGATGACGAGAATATTCACGGGCGCGTTCAGGGTTGAGGGTTCACGGTTGAGGGTTCACGGTCCGATGCCTGCACTGCTTTCCCTGCGCGCTCCCCCCTTGTATGGATCTCCAACTCGGGCGCAATGGCGTCGGTACGGATCAAATCCGCGACGAGGCGGACGAGCCGCGCTTGTTCCGGCCACATCAAACGCGCCGCCGCCTGCTCGGCGGGAAGCCACGCAAATGCGTCGTGCTCTCCGTCGAGCACGGGATCCGCACCCAGCTCTGCGGCGAAGGCAGGCACGAGAGCGACGGTATCCCGCTGCCACTCGTAAAAGGTGTTGACCGAGGGCACTGTCCAGAAGCGACGCGGCGTGCAACCCGTCTCCTCGCGCAGCTCCCGGAGCGCGGCCTTCCATGCCGTTTCGCCGTCGTCGATCTTTCCGCCGATCATCCGCCATTGTCCGGCATAGACCTGGTCGGCGGAACGGCGGGCGAGCAGGAACTCGGGCGTATGCCCGGCGCGCAAGCGGTAAGGATACACGTCAACGACGCGGACGGAGGCGTCAGGCATGAAGCAGCGAAGAGGAACGGGGACTCAGAGAACGGGACAGAGAACGGAACCATGCGCGGCGGGTTCTACCGGAGTCATTTTTCTCGTCGCTCCTCCTCCGCCGTGGCCGAGTCCTCGTACTACATCGCCATCGCGCTGGCCTTCTTCGGCTTCGTCGCGCTCGCGTTCATCCTCCTGTTTCCGGTCTACCGGTTCTTGCAGCGGGAGGAGAAGCAGAGCGAGCAGTGGACGCAGTCCGCGTTGGCCGAGCGGCAGCGCCAGGCCATCCGACGCAAGGAACGCACGCCCACGACGGGCGACGGCGTAGCGACGGAGCCTCCGCCCGGCCCGGGCGCCCCCGGCGAGCCGCCGGAGTTGCGCGTCTGACTGAGAGGATGTTGCAATTCAGGATGCCGGGCTGCGCGAGGCCGCTGAGGGCGCGCTCGCCTGCAGCCCCCAAAGCTCAACACCCTCTGAGCGCGTCCTCAGGTCACTCCACGTACAGATACGGGGCGATCTTCTCCAGCGTCTTCTCCCCGATCCCGCGCACGTTCACCACCTCCTCGACACGGCGGAAGGGCCCTACGTTCTGCCGGTAGGCAAGGATGCGCCCGGCCAATGCAGGGCCGATCCGCGGCAGTCGCTGGAGCAGCGCCGCATCAGCCGTGTTGAGGTTCATGCGGACGGGATCGTTGGCACTGGACCGGCGCGGGCGCGCCGGGGCATCCGCGTAGCCAGTGGTCGGAATCGTGACGGTCTCGGCCGGAAGCACATCCGCGGCCAGTCCAGGGCGTTCCGCTAGCGCGCCGGAGGCCTGATCGGCGAGGCTATCGAGCGCGGCCCACTGGGCATCGGCTTCGGCGAAGAGATCCGCGGCGGGCAGCACGGGATGCCCTTGAAGCTGGCGCACGCCCAGGCCCACCGCAAGCGATCCAGCGAGGAGGAGGACGGCGGTCGCCTCGGTGCCGGTGATAGAGAGCCACTGCTGAAGCCGGTAGAGCCGACGCATGGATTCGGGGGGTCGTAAACGAGCGGGGGACGACACCGCCGGGTTAGACACCTCCTCATCGAAAACCATAACCTATCCGCTCGTTTTTGCTTTTCCGTCCTGTTCCTCGGCATGCGTCCGGGCACCTCGCCCGCCCCGGCGCGTTCAGGACGTTCGCACGCTGCTGCCCCCCCATGATTGTCCGCACCGACGCCGTCGTTCTCCGCTCGTTCGACTACGGCGAGACCAGTCAGATCGTGACGCTGTTCACCCGGCAGCACGGCGTGATCAGCGTGCTGGCCAAGGGCGCCCGCCGCCCAAAGAGCCGCTTCGGCGCCACCCTCCAGCCGATGGCCTATGTGCAGGCCGTGTACTACTTCAAGGAGAGCCGAGGCCTCCAGACGCTCAAGGAGACCGCGCACGTCGCGCGTTTCCCCCGGCTCCCCGTGGACCTCAACCGCGTCACGACGGGGCTGCGGCTCGTCGAGTTGAGCCGTGCGTTGCTGCACGAGAACGATCCCCATCCGCCCGCCTTCAACCTGCTCGTCCATAGCCTTACCTGGCTCGACGCCACCAAGACCCACGCCGCCAACGTGCTGCCGTGGTTTCAACTGCATCTGGCAGCGCTGCTCGGCTTCAACCCGGATGTCCAGCGCGACGACGTGGAGGGCTTGACGGACGAAGGAGGCCTGCTCCTGCTCGACTCCGGCACCATCGCCACGCGTGCCCTGCCGGGGCGAGGCGGACAGCGCGCCTCCCGCGCCGCCTTGCGCGCGTTCGCCATCTTCACCCGCACCGATCTCGACACCGCCGGGCGCCTGCAACTCGATGAGGCAACACGACAGGAGGTTGAGGGCCTCGCGGATGCCTACCTCCGCGTCCATACGGAGGGGACGTACCCGGAGCGCGTCCGTCGCGTCGCCGGGCAAATGGCCGAGGGGCTGACACCTCCCTCGGCCGAGCCCTTCACCGAACCCTCTTGAACATGGCGGGAAGGCTGGCGTAGGTGCCGCTCCTTCCTCTACGCTCCCGCGTCTCTACGCTCCCGCGTCATGACTCGCCTGTTCTCCCTGGCCCTAGTGGCCACGCTCTTCCTCGCCGCCTGTGCCAACGTCGATGACGCCCCCATCGCCGAGACCACGGCCGTCGACGAAACGACCGACGCCACCGGCGCTGCCTTCACGGGCACCGCTGTGCCCTTCGACACCACCACGAGCACCGTGGCTTGGCAGGCCGCCAAGGTGACCCGCACCCACGACGGCGGCTTCCGCGACTTCAGCGGCGCGCTCTACCTCGATGGCGATACAGTCACCGGCGCCGAGATCACCCTCGCCGCCGCCTCCATTTTCAGCGACGAGGAGCGGCTCACAGGCCACCTTAAGAGCGAAGACTTCTTCGAGGTCGAGGCCTACCCCGAGGCCTCCTTCCGCACGATGACCATCGAAGCGCTCACCGCGGCCGACACCACGGAGTGGGCCGAGGCAACGCACCGCGTTACGGGTACGCTGACGATGCGCGGACAAAGCAACGCAATCACGTTCCCCGCGAAGGTCGAGGTCGGCCCGGAAACGGTGTCGGCCCAGGCAGCGTTTATTATCGACCGGCAAAACTGGGGCCTCAGCTACCCCGGGGCACCGGACGACCTGATTCGCGATCAGGTGCAGATTCGCTTCGACATCGTCGCACCACGGACGAGCGCCGCACCGCCGGAAAGCTGAGCGTTGGCTCTCGCGGGCATCTGTCCCGCTGTATGGAGACGCGACAGACACTGCTCTAGCTTGCTCCATCAACGGGTCCGATTCTATCTTGACGTGCCGGTTCAGCCCTAATTTTTTGAAGCTTAAGCAGCGGGAGAGAGCATGAGTCGTCGGCATCTTACGCAGAAGCAACATCAGTTTCTTGAGTTCCTGCAAACAAGCGTGCAGG
>JABDIZ010000101.1 GCA_013003465.1 Rhodothermaceae bacterium | reverse complement strand
CGCGAGGACCTCGTGCTGCCCTACCCGCAGGTTTCACCGCAGGAGACGGCTAAGTGCGACGCACTCCTCGCTGAGCTCAACCACTACCTCGACGCCGAGCACCCGGCCATCGAGATCGACCAAGAGCAGTACATCCCCGAGTGGGTCGTTCAGCGTCTGCTCGACATGGGCGTGCTGGGCATGACCATCCCTGAGGAGTACGACGGCCTCGGCCTCGGCGTGGCGAGCTACAACCGTGTCCTCGAAGCCATTGGCAGCCGCTGTGGCTCGACGGCCGTGATGGTCTCGGCGCACCAGTCCATCGGCTGCAAGGCGCTGATGCTCTTCGGCACCGAGGACCAGAAGCGCCGGTTCCTTCCGAAGGTCGCGCGCGAGTACCTCTCGGCGTTCTGTCTCTCCGAGCCCAACGTCGGCTCGGACGCCGCCGGGCAGCAGACCCGCTGCGAGTGGAACGAGGCCGAGCAGGTCTACGTGCTCAACGGCGAGAAGAAGTGGTCCACCTCGGGCGCGCTTTCCGGCATGATGACCGTCATGGCCAACCAGATGGTCACCGACCCGAAGACGGGCAAGGAGAAGAAGGTCGTCACGGCGCTCATCGTGACGCCGGACATGGAGGGCGTGGACGTCTTCCAGAAGAACCGCTCCAAGACGGGCATCCGCGGGACTTGGCAGGCCCGCATCCAGTTCACGGATGTCAAGGTGCCGAAGGAGAACCTGCTCCACAAAGAAGGCCAGGGCCTGAAGGTGGCGCTGACGTGCCTCAACTTCGGGCGCTGCACGCTTTCCGCCGGTGTGACCGGCGGGGCCAAGCGCGCCGCTGCGCAGGCCACCAAGTGGGCGCGCACGCGCTACCAGTTCCAGCGCCCCCTCGCCGACTTTGAGCTCGTCCAGAAGCGCATCGCCGAGATGCACGCTCGCATCTTTGCCATGGACGCGATGCTCTACATGACCTGCGGCTTCCTCGACCGCCACGACAAGGACATCATGGTCGAGACAGCGGCGTGCAAGGTCTTCTGCTCTGAGCAGGGCTGGAACGTCATTGACGACGCCATGCAGATTATGGGCGGCGAAGGCTATATGACCGAGAACGAGTTCGAGCGCGTCTGGCGCGACAACCGCATCCACCGCATCGTGGAGGGCTCGAACGAGGTGATGCAGTCGTTCGTCTTCGCCTATGGCGGCAAGCAGCTCGCGGAGTACATGCTCGGCGTGCTCAATACCGTGCAGTGGGACGAGGAGCAGGGCTTCGGCGAGAACCTCTCGCGCATCGTCTCCGGCGCCATCAAGCCGAGCACGATTAAGGCGGGCACGCCGCTCGCCACGGAAATCTTCCTCGGCAAGAAGGTCAGCAAGCCTTCGTTCGAGCGGCTACATCCGTCGCTCAAATCGTTCGCCGACCGGCTGGCGAGCCACGTCCAAACGCACACGCGCGAGTTCAAGCTCGCCTCGAAGCGCCTCGACGCGGCCATCGTTAACCGGCAGGCCATGCAGGCGCGCTTGGCCGACAACGCGATCTATATGTTCGCGTGGGCCTGCGTGCTCTCGAAGCTCGACACCATGATGGCGCAGGGCGCGTCGGGCCTCGAATGGGAGCGTGACAAGGCGGCCGGGCTGCACTTCATGCACCTCGCGCACGAGTGGATCGAAGAGAACGTCCGTCGCCTCAATCAGAACAGCGACGACTCGATGGCGCGCGCCGCGGCCGCTGCCATCGCCTACAACGACACGCTGCCGAACGAGGACTTCTACATCCACGAGGCCTCGCCGGTCGCCGCAGGCGAAGGCCATCCGGCGCAGGAAGCCTATATCAAGCAGTTCCCTGGTGACGAAGAGCCCTATACGCCCGGCGGCGATGGGGCTCCGGCAGGCGACGGCGCCTCGAGGTCGGCTAAAGCCGAGGCGGCGAAGGCCTGAGGTGGTCTATTTCATGCGCTCGGATCGTATGAGAAAGAGGGGCGGCTCAGAGAGTCGCTCCTCTACCTAGTCTGCGGTTGCGGCATGCGCTCGTGGTTTCTTGCTCTTGTGGGGGGTGCTGGGCTCGTGCTGCTGAGCGGCGGCGCCCAGGCTCAGACGCTGGAAGGCTCGATCTGGGAGGGCGAGGACCATACGGGGGTGAGTCGGCTCGAACTGCGGGGTGATTCCACTTTTCGGGTTCGAACCCCGGACCTCTCGACCCCATTCACCGGGCAGTACGAGGTCGAGGGGAAATACGTGCGGATGTTCGTGGAGCTCCCCACCGATGCAGCCGAGCCAGTCATCCGGGAGATCGTCCTGCTCTATCGGGATGGCACTCTCGTGATCCCGGAGCCGCGCCTCGATGAGAAGGTGATCGAGTTCAGGCGGATGGAGTAGGAATCGTGACAGGAGGGTTCGCTTGTTCGTAAGGAGCGCCTACATTGGATCCAGATCAACCGCCAAGCTCATGCGCCGCCCCTCAGTTCTTGCACTCATTCTAGTCATCGCTCTGCCGCTGCACGCGCAGTCGCTCGGTGAGACGACCTTCCCCAATTCCGGCTCCCCTGAGGCCCAAGAGCCGTTCCTGCGCGGCCTGCTGCTGCTCCACAGCTTCGAGTACGCCGACGCCCGTGCGGCTTTTCAGGAGGCGCGCGCGACAGACCCCGACTTCGCGATGGCGGCCTGGGGCGAGGCGCTGACGCACAACCACCCCATTTGGCAGGAGCAGGACCGCGAGGCTGCACTCGCTGCGCTCAACGGCGTAGTGTCCGAGGGGCTCACCGAGCGCGAGCAGGCCTACCTCGGCACTCTCGACGTGCTCTACGGCGAAGGCGACAAGGAAGATCGTGACGACGCCTTCGCCGTGGCGATGGGCGAACTGGCTACGGCCTACCCGGACGACCTCGACGCCTCGGCCTTCCATGCGCTCGCCATCCTCGGCACCGCCCACGAGGGCCGCGATTTCTCGACCTACATGCGCGCCGCCGCCGTAGCCGAAGAGGTGTTCGACCGCAATCCCCGCCATCCCGGTGCGGCGCACTACCTGATCCACGCCTACGACGACCCGGTCCACGCGCCGCTTGGCCTCCGTCCGGCGCGTGTCTACGCTGAGATTGCGCCGAGCGCCTCGCACGCGCTCCACATGCCGAGCCACATCTACGTCGCTCTTGGGCTGTGGGATGAAGCGGCGGCGATGAACGTCCGCTCGTTCGACGCGGCCCAGGCGCGCGACGAGCGCAATGGCGAGCCCGTTGGCGGGCACGGGTGGCATGCGCTCCAGTGGCGGGTCTACGCCGAACTCCAGCGAGGCCGGTTCGATGAAGCGCAGCGGCTCCTCGATCTTGCACAGTCGCTCTACGACGCGAGCTCCACACGCCGAGCGCTCTATGGACTTGTGTCGGCACGTGCCAGCGTGGTCGTCGAGACCGAGGACTGGGATGGCGAAGCCGCCATACGTACTCTCCAGATGGAGGAGGCCTGGCCCGCTCTCCGCATTCGCGAGGCCTTCGTACATGGGTTCGCTGCCCTGCGCCGGGGCGACCGCGATCAGGCGGAATTCGCGTTTGAAGCAATTCAGGCCGACCTCGATTCGCTGGAACGGGGGGAGCCCGCGCTTCAGGCCTCAGCCCTTCAACTCGAAGGCCTTCTTCTGCTCGATTCGGGCGAGACGGACGAAGGCCTCGCTCGGCTCGAAGAGGCCACGGCCGTTGAAGACGCGATGCCGCTCGACTTCGGCCCGCCTAACCCGGTCAAGCCAACGCATGAGTTGCTGGGCGAGGCGCTGCTCGACCTCGGGCGGGCAAACGAGGCGATAATAGAATTCGAGAAGGCACTGGCCCGTGCACCCCGACGGATGCGGTCGTTGCACGGACTGGCTCAGGCGGCCGAGGCTGTTGGTGATGACGAAACGGCCCGGTACGCCCGCTCAGAACTTCGAGCCTTGCTTCATGCAGCAGATCAACCGATCCGGGACGACATCGGAGCCGTGCAAGTCGCGCGTTAAGCCTTGCCGAAGGGACGAACGGTGGCAACCGAGGCGCGTATCTTCTGCGCCCTCCCGTTCTGCATTCCATGTCCGTCTCCGCCGTCCTGCCCGCCTTTTCACGCACCGAACTGCCCAACGGGGTCCGCGTCGTCACCGAGCAGATCCCGTCCGTGCGCTCGGTCGCCGTCGGGGTATGGGTGCACGCGGGGAGCCGCGATGAGGCGCCGCCGGAGAACGGCATCACGCACTTCATCGAGCACATGGTGTTCAAGGGGACCTCGCGGCGGCGCGGCTACCAAATCAACCAGCGGATGGAGTCGGTGGGCGGCTACCTGAATGCCTTCACGGCGAAGGAGCACACGTGCTTCTACGCCCGCAGCCTCGACGAGCACCTCGGCCGCGCCCTCGACACGGTCCTCGACCTCGTCCTCCACCCGACGCTCCCGCCCCGCGAGATCGAGAAGGAGAAGGACGTGATCGTCGAGGAGATCAAGATGTACGAGGACGCGCCGGAGGACCACATCTTCGACCACTACGAGTCGATGCTGTACCCCGAGCATGCGCTCGGCCGCCCGGTCCTGGGCACGCCCGACACCGTCCGCTCGTTCGAGCAGACCGATCTCCAGTCATACCTCGGGCGGCATTTCGTGCCCAACCGACTGGTCGTTTCGGTGGCAGGCAATGTGCGGCACGAGGCGGTCGTGCGAAAGGTGGAGCGGCTTCTCGATGGCTTCGAGCGCGACCCGCGCCCGCTCAACCGGATGCCAGCGAACGGCTATACGCCGACGGATCAGGTGCTGAACCAATCGGGGCAGCAGGCGCACCTCGTTGTCGGCACGCGGGCGTACGGCTCGAGCGATCCCCGCCGGACGGTCGTCTCGGTGCTCAACACGATCCTCGGCGGTGGCATGTCGAGTAGGCTCAACCAAAACATCCGCGAGAAGTACGGCTACTGCTACTCGATCTACTCCTTCGCCAACATGATGGCCGACACGGGCGACCTCGGCGTCTACATCGGCACCGATTCCGGGAAGGTAGATCGGGCGCGGAAGCTGATCGGGCGCGAGTTGACGAAGCTGGCCGAGACGCCGGTGAGCGCGCGGATGTTGGACCGCGCCAAACAGCAACTCAAAGGCTCGCTGATGCTCGGCCTCGAAAGTATGAGCAACCGCATGATGCGCCTGGGACGCGTTGAGTTAACTTTCGAGCGATACTTTACGTTGGACGAGGTAATTGCAGAAATAGAAGCGGTTACGTCGGAAGACATGCGCACCGTGGCGGCCGAGTTGTTCGAGCCCGCGCGGCTGTCGAGCATCGCGTTTGTGCCGTCCAACTAACTGATTCGCTCCCCACTCTGATGGCTCATCCCTTCGCTGGAAAGAAAGTCCTCGTTACCGGTGGCGCCGGGTTCATTGGCTCCCACGTCTCCGACGCTTTGCTGTCCGACGGCTGCACGGTGCACGTG
>JABDIZ010000093.1 GCA_013003465.1 Rhodothermaceae bacterium | reverse complement strand
CCCGGCCGCCCTCCGCAGCGGCCGGGCCTCGTGTTTTTTCAGCGCGTGCAATCGAAATCGAGGGCATGAGCCAATCTGCACGTTGACGACTAGGGGCGCCCGGCGTAGGGGGTGGCGTGGCTAGTTTGCGCGAGCCGATCACGCTACCGATGTCTCGCCTTCCACTCCTGCTCGCCGTGTTGCTGCTCACACTGGTGAGCGGGCCTCTCGCGGCAGCGCAGGACACCACGGGCACGCCTCCGCCTGCGGAACCCGTGCCCGCTCCACCGACGGAGACAGAGACGCCTCCTCAGCCGGTACCGATTCCCCCCGAGGCGGATCCAGAACCGGAGGCGCCCCCGGTGCCTACACCGCCCGCAGCCGAACAGGAGGCTCCACCACAGACCGAGGCTCCTCTGGTCGCGCCCCCCGTCCAGTCCGATACGGCGGCGTCTCCTCCACGTGCTACCGTAGCGCCGCAGCCCCAGCCGGTAGAGGCGGATACCGTGCTGCTGCCCATCGGTCCCGTCGCGGCGGCCCTCGCGCGTATCCGTGCGGCGGTGGCGGATTCTACGAGCCTCGCTCCTGAGGGATCACTTGCGCCGATGGCTCCGGCCTTGCGTGGCATCGTCTGGGAGCCGCCCGATTCGCTCCACGACGCGCTCGATGAGTTGCTCGCGATGCGGCGGGTGGGGGCGCGCGTCGTCCGCACGAGCGTCATCGCCGATACGCTGGTGCTTCGCGCGGGGGATCTGCTCGGGCTGGCGTTCTATCAGGACCTGCCCATTGCCAACCTCCCGGCGCCCGTCCTGCTCGACACGCTCGACTACGCCACGCGTCTGCTGAACGACGCGCTGGCGCGGGCGCAACCGTTTGCATCCGCTCGGCACTTCGGGCTGACGCTCTTCAGCGACACGAGCGATCCGCGAATGCGGCCGTATGTCGAGCAGTTGACCGCCCTCGCGCGGGAGCGCGGGGCACCGGGGACGCAGGTCTATTACCTCACGCGCTTCCCGGAGAGCGACCGCGCTGCCCACCTC
>JABDIZ010000079.1 GCA_013003465.1 Rhodothermaceae bacterium | reverse complement strand
CCTCGGAAGTGGTCGCGTGCTCGGTGGCTCCGTCAGATCCTCGACGCTGCCCGCGAGCAGAACTGCGAATTGCTCGTCACGAACGAGACGGAGTGGGTCGGCGTCGGGCCCGAGGTGAGAGCCGAACTACTTCACGAAGTCCGCTCAGCTTCTGGGGCGCGGTAGAACCCGGCGTCGCAGGCCGACGCCCCGCTCCACGGCTTTGCCCGCAACCGTCGCCGCGCCTACTTTGCTTCCGTTCACGGTCGCACCGCGTGGCGCGGCTGAACGCCAACATGTTATGCGGCATGGACGCCATGCGATTCATCCGAACAAAACTGGCGACAGACTGCCCGGAGCCGGGCGATGGCTTCTTCGCAAAGCTGCTTCGCCGGGCGTCGGCCAACCCGGATTATGAGCCGCACCTCCATCAAGTCTCGGAGTGGCTCATCGAATTCGACGACGACGGACACCCGGGCCGCGAAGTCGGATTGGACGAAGCTGGGCGGCCGGTGGTCGCCGGTCCTGACGAGAAGAACTACGGGTTTTGGTTGGACACCAACATGAAGCTTGACGACTTCGAAGGCGAGAGCATCAGTCGGGAAGCCTTCGAGGAGAAGTGAAAGGCGTGGCGTGCCGAGAGTGCCGCATAACCAGCGCTTGCAGGCCGACGCTGAGCTTCACGGCTTTGCCCATTCCCGTCGCCGCGCCTACTTTGCCTCCGTTCACCGCTCTGCCGCCCAGCGCGGCTGAAACGCCACTTTATGCGTCACTTCACGCTGGGTCATAACTGACACCTGTTTCCAGACTCGTTACTGGGACACGATACCATGTTCAAGTACGGCCTCTCGGACATGGTGTCCCAAGCGCTTGACCTCCCGCCCTACGTGCTGGGGTGGCTCGCTTGGCTCGTAGCCGTGACGGTCATCGCACCCATCTTCTTCATCCGCCACCGCGAGGCGCGCGTCGTGCTCTATTGGCAAGCGGCGAACGCAGCCTTCGGACTTGCCCTTTGGTCCGTGGTCGGTCTCGTCCGGCTGCTCAGCCTCTCACACGTATTGTTCTGGACACCCGCCGTGATCTACCTCTCCCAGCATAGACCGGAGCGGCGGCAAACGCTTTTCGACACCTGGGTCTACCTCGCGCTTATCAGCATGGGGATCTCGCTCGCGCTCGATGTGGTGGAACTAGTCCGGTATGCATCAGGAGCGCGTGAGCTGCTGGGAGGGTACTCTCTGTGACGTATAGGCTGCACACCGACGCAGGGCTTGACGGTCTTGCTTCGTTCTAGCATAAGTGTTTCCTTGCCTCGTACAGCCACTGCATTGCCCTGTGCGGGTGAGCGACAAGCCGTTCTACGGCACTCCACCCTTTAAGCGGACCCGCTGCTGCGCCACAACCAGAGGGCGGCGACGGCCATCACCACGGCCTCCACAGCGACTAAGAGCCATTGCTTCGGGACGGCGCCATCGACGAGCAGACCGAGGAGACGTGCCGCGAGCGCGCCAGCCATGACATAGAAGACCGCTGTGGGGATGCTCGTTGACCAGGGACGAAGCGCGGTCAGGGCGATGAAGCACAACCCCACCCCGAGCAGCATGCCCCCGCGAACTCTGCGCTCGACGGCCTCGAAGACGTCGCCCGGAGGCTCAGGGCCGCCAGTGAGGGGGCCGAACCACGTGGGAAACACGGCGGCGAGGGCGCCAAGGACGACCAGGGCGATTCCGACGATGTGGGATCCAGACATACGGGTGGCTAGGCTACTGGCTCGGAAACGAGATCCCATTCGAATCCGACGGCCTCTTCGGAGACGTCCCAGAGCCGCTCCATGACGGGCTTGTCGTAGGCGTGGGGATGGAGGGTGCCCTTGCCGACCGGGCCGACGAACTCCATGAAGCCGGTGGGACCGTAGAGCGCCCGCTGCTCCAGCCCTTCTTCGGTAGCGCACATCACCTCCGGCCACGAGCCCTTCTCGGCCGACTGCACCATGGGCGACAACGACATGAGCCAGAAGGTGATGCGCGTCGCTAGGTTGCCGCTGGTCGTGATGAGCGACGTCCTCGACGAGCCGGGGTGGCAGACGTAGACCTCGACGTCGGTCCGGCCCGCCGCGGCCAGCCGGTCCTGCAACTCGTAGCCGAACATCATCTGCGCCAGCTTGCTCTGGGAGTAGGTCTTGTTCTGGTGATAGTTGGTGTCCCAGTTCATGTCATCGAACTGGATGGTCTTGATCCCCATGTTGTAGCCGAGGCTCGAGACGACCACGATCCGGCCTTTCGACTCCTCGATCCGCTCGAACAGCAGCCCGCAGAGTAAGAAATGGCCGTAGTGGTTCGTGCCCAGCATGCTCTCGAAGCCGTCCCCGGTGATCTGCTGGGTCGGCACCTGCGCGATGGCGGCGTTGCAGATGAGCGCGTCGACGCGGGGGACCGTCGCCAGCACCTCCGCCGCCGCGTCCCGCACGGAGTCTAGGACGGCCAGGTCCATGCGCACGAACCGAACGTCGGCGTCTTCGCCGAACTCCTGCTTCAGGTCGGCGATGGCGGCGGCCGACTTCTCGGGGTTCCGGTTCAGCATCACGACGGCCGCGCCCTTCGAGAGGAACACCCGGGCGGCTTCGAACCCCGCACCGGTGTTGGCGCCGGTGATGGCGTAGGTGTTACCTGCGAGGGAGCCGAGGTGCTCCGGGGTCCAGCCTTTCGGCCCAAACATGTTTTGGGTAGTCATTGCTCAGACGGCTTGTTTATGTGTGCCCAGCTTGGGCTCCGGTGATCTAGTGGCCCCAGCTGATGGTGTAGCGGATTTTGCATAATACCCTGGAGCCTACGCCTGGATGCTCCACATTGCATCGTTAACATGCCTGATTGCCTCAATCGTGTTGAATCGGGCAGGCGCGCGGGGTATACTATGGTATGGTTGATCTCTCCGCCCTCATCGTGCGGCACCTCCCCGCACCGGGTATCCTCGACACCCCGTTGGACGGGGTCCAGCTCTTCCGGGTCGACGCCCCCGTCTCCCGCGTGACCGCCGTGTACCCGCAGAGCCTCTGCGTGATCGTGCAAGGGACGAAGCGGGTGTACCTCCACGGGCGCGCCCATGCGTTCGGGGCAGGGCAGTCCCTCTGTGTGACGATGCCCCTCCCCGTCGAGACGGAGGTCCCGGCGGCCACGCCCGAAGCCCCCGTCCTGGGGCTGTTGGTGAGCCTGGAGAGCCGGGTGGCCGCCGAGACCATCGTCGCGTGCCAGGCCGCGCGCACCTCGGCCGACCCCGTTGCGGACGGCGCTGGCGGGGACAGCCCGAGCGGGCTTGGTGTCGCTCGGTGGGACGGTGCCTTCACGGACGCTCTACGGCGGATGCTCGACCTGCTCGGCCACCCCGAAGCGGTCCGGGTTCTCGGGCCGGGGCGCGTCCGTGAGGTTCTCTACGCCGCGATCCAGGGCGAGGTCGGCGCACTCATCCGGGGCCACCTCGGCGGTGGACAGGAGATGGCGCGGATTGTGGGCTACGTGCGCGACCACCTCCACGAGTCGATCTCGGTCGATGACCTCGCCCGGCGTGCCGGGATGAGTCGGGCCGTGTTCGATCGCCGCTTCAAGGCGGCCACGACCTACGCGCCGTTGCAGTTCATCAAGGCGATGCGGCTGAGCAACGCCGCGCTGCTGCTTCGGCAGGGCTCGACGGTCAGCGAAGCCGCGTACGCCGTTGGGTACGCGAGCGCATCGCAGTTCAGTCGCGAGTTCCGGCGCCAGTTTGCCATGCCGCCGCGAGCCTGGGGCCGCGCCCGTGAGGGCGAGGGTACACGGCCGCCGTCGGTTCCGTTCACCTCCGGCGCGGCGGCCGTCGCGCCGTGAGCAGGCGAGGCTGTCGAAACCACTCGACGAACTCGACAACCCGAGTTCGCAACGTACCTCGTGGGGCCTGCACAACGCCGTAGAACCCACCGCTGCAGGCCGACGTGGGGCGCGAGCGTTCCCGGCTCGTTTGAGCGGCGGTGTCTACCTTGCCTCGCT
>JABDIZ010000065.1 GCA_013003465.1 Rhodothermaceae bacterium | reverse complement strand
GTGCTGGAACGACTGCCTCCTTCCCCGATGCCGACTACGAAGCGGCAGGCTGCCACCTCGCCGACCGCGCCGCAGCCCTCGGGCAGGACGTGGTGACCACGGTGCAGGGCGTCCCCGAAGCGGATCTCGCGCATCTCAAACAGGGCAACCTCGTCATCGGCCTCCTGCGGCCCCTCGACGACACGGCTGCGATGGAGCGCTACGCGCAGGCCGGGACAACGGCGCTCGCGATGGAACTCGTCCCGCGCATCACGCGCGCGCAGAAGATGGACGCGCTCTCGGCCATGAGCACGGTCGCGGGCTACAAAGCCGTGCTCCTCGCTGCCGATGTGCTCCCCAAGTTCTTCCCGCTCCTCACGACAGCAGCCGGGACCGTCCGACCTGCCAAGGTGCTGATCCTCGGGGCTGGTGTCGCGGGGTTGCAGGCCCTCGCTACCGCGCGCCGCCTTGGAGCCGTCACTGCCGCCTACGATGTGCGGCCCGCTGCGCGCGAGCAGGTCGAGAGCGTCGGCGCGAGCTTCATCGAACTGGAACTCGACACGGCCGACAGCGAGGACAAGCGGGGCTACGCCAAGGCGCTCTCCGAGGACCAGCAGGCCCGGCAGATCGACCTGCTGGGCGAACACATCGCCGAGTACGACATCGTCATCACGACAGCGCTGATTCCGGGCCGTGCGGCGCCGCTGCTCATCACAAAGCAAGGGGTCGAGGGCATGAGGCCGGGCTCCGTCATCGTGGATCTCGCCGCCGCCAACGGCGGCAACTGCGCCCTCACGCAGGCCGATGAGACCGTGAAGCACGACGGCGCCACCATTCTGGGGCCGACGAACCTCGCCGCGGGCATGCCGCTCCACGCCAGCCAGATGTACGCCCGCACTGTCTCGGCCCTTCTCCTCGATTACCTCCCCGATCCCGAAGCGAGCCCCGAGCAGACAGGCTTCCGCCTCGACCTCGACGACGAGGTGCTCCAGAGTGCCATCGTCACGCACGATGGCGCCATCGTCAACGAGCGTGTCAAAGGTTTGCTCACCCCAGCCTCCTGAGTCATGGATATTGGTCTTATCGTCGTTTTTGTCCTCGCCTCCTTTGTGGGGTTCGAGATCATCGCCAAGGTGCCTGCGACATTGCACACGCCACTCATGTCGGGCTCAAACGCCATCAGTGGCATCACCATCGTCGGGGCCATCGTGGTGGCAGGCTCGGTGCAGGCGCCGTGGTCGAAGTGGCTCGGGTTTGCGGCGCTCGTCTTCGCCACGATCAACGTGGTCGGCGGCTTCCTCGTGACGGATCGCATGCTGGAGATGTTCAAGCGGCCGGAGCGCAAGACCGCACCGACCACCAACGGCAAAGCCTAGCCCTCTAGCCTCCGGACCGATGCTGCAGACCATCATTACACTCGCCTACCTCGTTGCGGCGGCGTTGTTCATCTTCGGGCTCAAGCGGCTCTCCTCGCCCGTCACGGCGCGCGGTGGCAACCGCATGGCGGCCCTCGGCATGCTCATCGCCGTGCTCGCGGCGCTGTTTGAGGAGCAGATCCTCAACATCCCCGAACTGATCGGCGGGCTGGCCCTCGGCGGGCTGATCGGTGTGCTGCTCGCCAAGCGCGTGGCGATGACCTCCATGCCCGAGCTGGTGGCGGCGTTCAACGGCTTCGGTGGCATCGCGTCGGCGCTGGTGGCGGGGGCCGAGGTGATGCGCTACGCCGGACGAGAGGAAGCCATCGTGCCCTTCACGCCCACGCTGGCCCTCACCATTGCGTTGTCTGTGCTGATCGGCACGGTCACGTTCTCCGGCTCGTTCGTGGCGTACGGCAAGCTCAACGGCCGCATCAAGAGCATGGGCTTTCCAGGCTTGCGCCTCGTTTCCATCGCCGTCGGGCTCGGCGTGCTGGCGGCTATCGCGTGGATGATCGTCAGCGCGCCGGATTTCCCGGGGCTTGACCCCGAAGCAGTGCCGCTGGCCCTTGCCGCGTTAGCCGGGCTCGCGTTCTTCCTCGGCATCTTCCTCGTCCTGCCCATCGGTGGGGCCGACATGCCGGTGGTGGTGGCGCTGCTGAACTCGTACTCGGGCCTTGCGGCGGCCGCCACGGGCTTCGTTCTTCAGAACTACGCGCTCATCGTCAGCGGGGCACTCGTGGGCGCCTCCGGTCTGATCCTGACGACGATCATGTGCGAGGCAATGAACCGCTCGCTCCTCAACGTGCTCCTTGGCGGGTTCGGCGCGGAAGCTTCGGGCGGGACGAGTACGGGCGACACCGAAGAGCGCCCCGTTCGCTCCACCTCGCCCGATGACGTGGCGGTGCTGATGAGCTACGCAGGCAGCGCGATCGTCGTACCGGGCTACGGGCTCGCCGTGGCGCAGGCGCAGCATGAGGTCCGCGAGATGGCCGAGATGCTCCAGAAGCAGGGCGTCGAAGTGCGCTACGCGATCCACCCCGTTGCGGGTCGGATGCCCGGGCACATGAATGTGCTCCTCGCCGAGGCCAACGTGCCCTACGACCAACTCATCGAGATGGACGACATCAACGCGGACTTCCCCACAACGGATGTGGTGCTCGTCGTCGGTGCCAACGACGTGGTCAACCCGGCCGCGCGCGATGACGAAAACAGCCCGATCTACGGGATGCCGATCCTGAACGTGGACGAGGCCGAGAACGTGATCGTGCTCAAGCGCAGCATGAACACCGGCTACGCGGGCATCCAGAACGAGCTCTTCTTCAATCCCAAGACGCAGATGCTCTTCGGCGATGCCAAGGACTCAATCAAGGGCGTCATTGACGAACTGAAGGAACTGCAACCGGCATGACGGTGCTGACCTTTGTGCTAGCGGCCATCGCGGGCTGGCTGGTGGTCTGGTCGGGCATCATCAGCCTGATCGGCTGGGTCGGCTGGAAGCCGATGGCGCGCGACTACCCGGCCCAGCATGAGCCCGAGGGGAAGCGGTTCACCTGGAGCAGCGTGCGGATCGGGATGTCGAGTTACAACAGCGTGCTGACCATCGTGGTGAGTGCGGAGGGCTTCTACATGAAGCCCATCCGCATGTTTGCCTACAACCACCCGCCGATCTTGATTCCATGGTCCGCGGTGCAGGCCGTAGAGCCGGGTCTGTTTGGGCGGGTCAAGCTGCGCCTCGACAACGGCAAAACGCTCTCGTTGTGGGGACGCATCGGCAAGGCGGTGCAGCAACAACTGGACTGGCTGGATACCGAGCCCATCGAGACGATGGAGGCGCCTCGCC
>JABDIZ010000043.1 GCA_013003465.1 Rhodothermaceae bacterium | reverse complement strand
TTGGTGAGCGCGAAGATCATCTTGAGCGCCTTCGCGTCTGGATCCTCATGTTCCTCGTCGTCTCCGCTCTCCGGCGAGGGGATGATGACGGCGCGCGCGCGGTGCGGATTCACGATGTCGAGGTCGCCGAGCACAATGGGGTCGCCGGTGCGGCAGACGACCCGCGTGCGCCCGCTCGGGCCCACGGCGTCGCGGATGGCTTCCTCCATCTCGGCCCGGTCCTTCGGCGCGAGGACGGCTACGCAGGAGCGACGCTGGCTGGCGTTCGAGAGCACCAGTTCGCGCACCACCGCCGGGGTCTTCGACGACCAGCCGAGGATGACGATGTGGTCGGTCTCGGCGACGATGGAGCGGCCTCGCCGCAGCGCGTCCAGCTTCTGCTCGATGCCGCTCGTGAGCACACCGATGAGCGTACTGGCCACCAACAGCCCGCCGAGCATCAGGGCCAGCATCGCCAGCAGGTACGGCCAGCCGCCGGTGTCGGACGTCACCTGCTCGGGGCTGAGCGCCTGCATGAAGCTGTCCCAGACGAGCGCAGCAGGGCCAACCGGGCTGCCGTCCTCGTTTATCGGCGCGATACCGGCGGAGAGGACGAGTGCGACGACGGCGCCCACCATCAGCAGCGTGAGCACGACGAGCCAGCCGATCAGCGCCACCGTCCCGCGCGACATCGTGTTGTCGAACCAGTAGCGGAGGCGTTCGGAGACAGTGAAGGCGCGCATCAGAGGAGCCGGGCAACCAAGCGAAAGCAAGCGACGGGCAGGCAAACAAGCAAGTCGTCTGGATGCTCATGCGTGGCTCCGGCGAAAACAAGGCCAGCAGTAAAACGAGCAGGGTTCCGTTTGGTTAGGAGTTTGCGAGGTGCGTCGCCCGCGCTCATCTCGCCCCTTCATGCGCCCGATCGCTCTGATCCTCCTTCTGCTCGCGACCGTCGCTGCGCAGGCCCAGCCCGAGCCGAGTGCTGCCACAACCCGCGCGCAGGTGGACAGTCTGCTGTGGGAGTCGGGGCTGTTGCGCTTCCTGAACGCCGAGATCGCGCGCGTGGAAATCGAGATGCTGAGCGGGGCCAGCGAACTACCGGGCTACCTCGCGGGCCCGGTTTACGACCGGATCGAGGTGCTGTTCAAGCCCGCGCAGATCCATGACCGCCTGACGGACTTCATGGTGGCGCATGCCGACACGGACAGCCTGGCGCGTGCCCTGGCCTTGGTCCGAGAGCCGCTCGTGGCGCGCGTCGTGCGGATGGAACAGGAAGCCAACCGCGCATCCTGGACGGATAGCACCGCCTGGCCTGTCTTTGAAGAAGCCTGGGCGGCCCTGGCGCCCAAAGACCGGGTGCGCCGAGAGGCCCTCATCGGGCGCTTCGATGACGTTACACAGTCGAGCGTGTGGGTGCGGAGCCTGGAACAGATCATCGCCGAGGCCTTCATCGAAGGCATGGTACTCGGCGTCGGAGCGGAGCACGAGGACTTCCGCGCGAGGATGTACGCGTATCGCGCGGATCTCCCGCTCACGCCGCAGGACGAGGTCGAGGTGTTGATCCGGCAGTCGTCGGCCTTTACCTATCAGGACCTATCCGACGAGGAGGTGCAGACGTTCACCGACTTGATGGGGAGCGCCATCGGCCAGTGGAACCTCACGGTCCGGCGAGCCGCGCTGGGCTGGGCCTTCCGGGAGGCCGTCCTCGACGTGGGGCAGCGCGCGGGTGAAGCGATGCGCACGATGATGGGGGACAAGCCGGGTGGTGCGCTCGGCGTCACCGACGCGTGAGCCCCGAGGGCATCACATACGGTTCACGGGTTCGTCGTAGGGCAGGGTCGTAGCTTTTCAGTTCGCCTTGTTGCCCGATTTCCTTCGCCTCCGCCATGGCTGGCTACCCCTTCGACGCCATCGAACCTCACTGGCAAGCCTACTGGAAGGCACACGACACCTTCCGCACGCCCGATCCCGACGACCCTGACTTCGACGCATCCAAGCCGAAGTGCTACGTCCTCGACATGTTTCCCTACCCGAGTGGGGCGGGGCTGCACGTCGGTCATCCGGAAGGCTACACCGCCACTGACATCGTGGCTCGGGCCAAGCGGATGCAGGGCTACAACGTGCTCCACCCGATGGGGTGGGACGCCTTCGGGCTCCCCGCCGAGCAGTACGCCGTCGAGACCGGCACGCATCCCGCAGAGACGACGCAACGCAACATCGCGCGCTTCCGCGAGCAACTCCAGCGCCTCGGCTTCTCGTACGACTGGGACCGCGAACTCGCGACCACCGACGTCGACTACGTCAAGTGGACGCAGTGGATCTTCCTCAAGCTCTACGAGCGCGGCCTGGCCTACGAGAGCTTCGCGCCCGTCAACTGGTGCCCGGCGCTCGGCGCCGTGCTCTCCAACGAGGAGGTCGTCGACGGCAAGAGCGAGATCGGCGGGCACCCCGTGGTGCAGCTCCCGATGCGGCAGTGGATGCTCCGGATCACGGAGTACGCCGACCGCCTGCTGGACGGGCTCGACGACCTCGACTGGCCGGAGTCCGTCAAGGCGATGCAGCGGAACTGGATCGGAAAAAGCGTCGGGGCCGAGGTCGACTTCCGCGTGTTCGGGCACCCGGAGGTCCGCCTCCGCGTGTTCACGACGCGGCCGGACACGCTCTTCGGCGCGACCTACATGGTCCTCGCCCCGGAGCAACCGCTCGTCGACGACATCACGAC
>JABDIZ010000071.1 GCA_013003465.1 Rhodothermaceae bacterium | reverse complement strand
GCCGGAGGGCTATACGGTACTGGATGCTCCACCCGCGCGGCTCCGCCGTCACGTCCTCACTGGCTATGCCGAGTTATGGGGCGCGCCGGTGATGGAGGCGCGGCTCCGCATGGGGCTGGGCGGGGAGCGAGGCACGTCGGAGGTTGCGCCGTCATTCGCCCTCGCGACCCTCGCGGCCTGGTCGTTCCCCGATGCCCTCGCCGAAATCCGGGCCGAGACGGCGGCGTCCGTCGCGCGGGCCGATAGCGCAGGCATGCCGGGACGGTTCATCGACATGTGGCAGGCCGCTGGCGAGCGGCTTAGCGACTGGGACATCGTGCTGGCCGAGCACGGCCTCCGACCCGCCGAAGGAACCGCCTATCCCATCAACTACCGCAACTTCTTCGGGGCGTCGGACTCAGGGGTGATCGCTTCCGAAGCGTTGCTCCGAGGGGACGAGTACCCTCCGGACTTTCTACGGACCTACTTGCACGACAAGCTCGTTCTAATTGGCTCGACGTATCCGTCCTCCGACGACACGTTCGAAACACCGTTCGGTGAGTGGCGGGGCGTACTCGTGCACGCAAACATCCTGAACAGCGTACTCGCCGAGGACCCGCTGCGCCGCGCCGGGGTGGGGTGGACCGTGCTTTTCGTGGGGCTGGCCTTCATCCTGATCTTCCTCAGCGTGCGCTACCTCTCCTCACGCAGGACCCTGATTGTGGCGGCGGTGAGCGGGCTCGCCTACCTGCTGATTCACTTCGGCCTCTTCGTCTGGGTGGATCGGCTTCTGCCGCTGACCGAGCCGCTCATTGCAGGGCTGCTGGGGGCGGCGCTCGCCTACGGAGTGCAGCGGTCGTCGCGGAGCCCGCGCCGCTTTGAGGATGCCCTCGTCCTCACCCTCCGCATGACGCAAGAGCCTTCAGGGTACCGCATTGCCGTGGTCGAGGCCCCGGACGGAATCGACCAGGTCGAGGCGAGAGAGGCCTTTCACCTCGACGAGAAGCTCGCCGAGGGGACCACCGTTGGGCACGCACTCAAGCAACTTCAGCGCGGGGCTGCGGACGCGAAGGTCCGTAAGGCCATCGGGAGTCATCTGTTTCGGGCGCTCTTCCCGAAGCCCGTGGCCGAGGCCTACCGGGCCAGCCGCCGTCGTGCGCGGCGGCGGGGCTGGCGACCCAGGGGGGTCCAGGTGCGCCTTCATCTCGCCGATTCGCGTCTTGAGGCCATTCCGTGGGAGCATGCCTACGATCCCGACACGCACCTCTACCTCGCCGAAGACCCCTCGCTGCTCTTCATGCGCTGCGTCTCTATGCCCTCGCGGTCGGCGGTCTCGAAGCCTGCAGCCGGAGGTCCGCTCAGGGTGCTCGTCGTGTTGCCCGAGCCCACGCCGGAGAGCCTGCGGAGGCTGGGCCTCCCCGTCGGCGATGCCGCCTACGAAGGGGTCCTCCTCGACGACGCGCTCAGCAACGTCTCAGGGCTGATTGGCCGCCGGTCCGACGGCGCGACGCTCCCAGAGATCGCGCAGCGCCTTCAGGAGGGCTATCCCGTCCTTCATCTGTTCGGGCACGCGCTCCCCGGCGGCGAGGAGCCCGAGCTGGTGCTAGAGGAGGAAAATGGAGTGGCACGACCCTACACCGTATCCGAATTGGAGGAGTCTCTGCGGTCAGCGCATTCCCTCTGCGTGCTCATTCTGGATGCTGCTCGTCCAGCCATGATCCCTGCAGAGCCCGGCCTGCCCGCGCTCGCCTCCCAACTCGCCGAGGCACTGGGCGTGATCGTCGTGGCGGTACCGGGGGCGATGGCCGACGCGTCTCGGCGCATGTTCTGGACCGCGTTCTACAAGGACTTGACGGCTGGGTGCGATCCCGAACTGGCGTTTGTCCGCGCCCGCTTGACCCTGGCAGAGAGGCAGCGCAACGCCATGGGCATGCCAATGCTATGGAATCCCTGCTGCGGAAAGGCGCCTCCGGAGAGTGATGCTGTTGTGCCCCCTGCCGAATTAAACCAGAGCCATGATCCTATCGCGGTGTAACCCCTTGGCCTTTTCAGGGCTGGCCCTCGGGCTCGTGCTTTTCACGATCCCACGGCTCTACGCGCAAGCGGAGGGCGAGCTGCTCGCCGCCGCCCGCAGCGGCAATGTCACCGCACTGGAAGCCCTCCTCAACGATGCCTCGCCCGATGCTGCTGACGCCGACGGCGCCACGGCGCTGATGTGGGCGGCGCACAACGGCCACCTCGACGCGGCACGAGCTCTCGTCGAGGCCGGGGCAGCGGTGGATGAGATAGAAGGTGTAATCTGGATGGACGCGACGCAGCGAGGCTACTTCGGGAGTGTGCTCGGGGCCGCCATCGGGCGGGGGCACTTCGCGCTGGTCCCGTTTCTCATCGAAGAGGCCGGGGCCGACCTCGACGCGGCCGACTGGAACCCGCACACCAATGCCCGGCTCGGCTGGACGCCGCTGCAGTGGGCCGTCGTCATCGGGCACGAGCCCACGGTGGCCTACCTGATCGATCGCGGTGCGGATCTGGAGCGGTCACTCAACGGGGGGCCGCCGCTCTCGCTCGCCCTCGAGGCGGGCCACACCGGTATCGCGGACCTGCTTCGGGCGGCAGGCGCCGACCCTGTGATCGCTCGGCGCTACACGCCGCCGAGGCTCCCGCTCGAAGGGGCCGACACCGATTCGCTTACGACGGCGAGCGACACGATGGACGCAGGTTCCTTCAGCAATTTCCATCTGCTCGTGCTCTCGGAGGCCCGTCCCTTCGAGATCGCCGTCACGGCGACGGCGTTTGCTCCCCATCTCCTCGTGCGTTCGCCCTCGGGCGTGACACTCCAGAGCGACGAATGGCCGGGGGCGAGCACCGAGGCGCGTGTGCTGGTCGGGCCGGAACGAACAGAGGACGGCAGGTGGGGCGTCGTGGTGACATCCCGGGACGTAGGGGAGGTGGGGGCCTACCGCCTGAGCCACCGTACCCTCCCAGACGAGGGGTACGAGCGGTTGCTTGCCGAGCGCGAGGTGATTGCGCAGGCCGATTCGCTCAATCGGCAGGTTGCAGTGCTCGAAGCGGGAGCACGCTACGTGGAGGCCGCGGCGCTCGCCGAGCAGGAGCTCGTGCTCCGCGAGCAGGTTCACGGGCCCAACCACCCCCTGGTAGCGCTCAGCCTGAACAACCTCGCGGCGCTCTACTCGAGTTTGGGCCGCTATGCCGAGGCCGAGCCCCTCCACATCCGTGCCCTCGCTATTCGCACGGAGGCGCTCGGCACCGAGCACCCCGATGTGGCGACAAGCCTGGGCAACCTCGCGGATCTGTACCATTCACAGGGGCGCTATGCTGAGGCCGAGCCGTTCGCGCAGCGCGCGCTCGCCATCCGAGAAGCGTCCCTGGGTGAGGAGGACGTGGACGTGGCGTTGAGCCTGAACAACCTCGCTGCGATCTATGTCAGCCAGGGCCGCTATGCCGAGGCGGAGGCGCTGCACCGGCGCGGCCTCGCGATCTACGAGGCCGCGTTGGGCGAGAACCATCCCGATTTGGCGACGAGCCTGAGCAATCTCGCCGCGCTCGCGATCCGCCAGGGGCGCTACGCGGAGGCGCTCGCGCTCGCCGAGCGTGCCCTGGCCCTCCGCGAGGACGCGCTCGGCCCGGAGCACCCTGACGTGGCGACGAGCCTGAACACCCTAGCGGCCCTCTATGAGGACTTAGGCCGTTACGCGGAGGCCGAGGTGCTCTATGTGCGGGCCCTCGCCCTCGTCGAGGCGGCGCTGGGGCCGGGCCATCCCGACGTCGCCCTGGCCCTGGACAACCTCGCCTCGCTTTACAGGACGGTAGGGCGCTACGCGGAGGCCGCGGACCTCGCCGAGCGGGCGCTCGCGGTCCGCGAGCAGGTCTTGGGGCCAGACCATCCCGATACCGCCAAGAGCCTGACCAACCTGGCCGCGCTCCACGCCACCCGAGGTCGCTATGCGGAGGCCGAGGCGCTCTACACGCGGACCCTTGCGATCTACGAGGCGGCGCTGGGGCCGGACCACCCCGATGTAGCAGGGGCTCTGAGTAACCTCGCCGACCTTTACATGCGGCAGGGGCGCTACGCGGAGGCCGAGGCGCTCTACGCGCGGGCGCTTGCGATCTACGAGGCCACGTTGGGATCGGACCACCCGGACACGGCCCGGGGCCTGAACAACCTGGCCGGGCTCTATGCCACGCAGGCACGCTACGCCGAAGCACTCCCGCTCGCCGAGCGTGCGCTCGCGATCTGGGAGCAGGCCCTGGGGCCGGAGCATCCCGAGGTAGGGCGTGGCCTGAACAACCTGGCGGCACTCTACGCGCGCCAGGGGCGCTATGCCGAAGCGGAGCCGCTCTACACGCGCGCGCGCGGCATCGTGGAAGCGGCGAAGGGAGCGGAGCATGTAGAGGCCGCCTTGGCGCTGGGCAATCTGGCAGCGTTCTACGAGGGTCAGGGGCGCTACGCGGAGGCCGAGCCCTTGGTTGAGCAGGCCCTCACGATCTACGAGGCTGCGCTGGGGGCGGACCATCCTGACGTGGCGACGGGCCTGAACAACCTCGCTGAGTTCTATTCGACCCAGGGGCGCTATGCCGAAGCGGAGCCGCTCTACACGCGCGCCCTCGCGATCTACGAGACCGCATTGGGACCAGACCATCCTGACGTCGCCCTGGCCCTGGGTAACCTCGCCAGCCTCGACGCCCAGCAGGGGCGTTTCGACGAGGCCCGCGTGCGAGAAGAGCGTGCCCTCGCCCTGCGCGAGCGGACGATGGGCGCGGACCACCCGGACGTAACGACGAGCCTGAATAACCTCGCGGTGTATGTCGCGCATGAGGGGCGCTACGCCGAGGCGGAGGCGCTGCATCGGCGCGCGCTCGCCATCAACGAGGCTGCTCTCGGCGCGAGCCACCCGGACGTGGCGCTCAGCCTGAACAACCTGGCCGATCTCCACTACACGCAGGGTCGCTACGCGGAGGCGCTCCCGCTCGCCGAACGTGCCCTCGCCATTCGGGAAACCACCCTGGGTCCGACGCACCCCCACCTCGCCCTCACGCTCAGCAGCCTCGCTGGGCTCCACCTCGCCCTCGCTCGGTTCGACGATGCGAGCACCAGTTTCCGCCGCGCGGCCCAGATCGAGAGTGGGTTCATCCAGGAGGTGCTGCCTTACGCGACCGAGCGCGAGAAAGAAGCCTTTCTTCGGACACGCACGCCGGTGGGCTACCAGACCACGGCCGCCCTCCTAGCCGGAGCCCCCGCCTCGGCCCAACGGGACGCCTTCGATCTACTCCTCCAGCGCAAGGCGCTCCGCCTCGATGCGGCGGCGCAGCAGCGGGGCGCGGTGCTCACGGGCGGAGACGCCACTGCCGCGCGTCTCTACGAGGACTTCCAGGCTCTCGCCCGGGAGATCGCCAGCCTCACCTTCGCCGGTCCTCGCAATGGCGATCCCACGGCGTACCGCGCTCATCTCGACGCGCTCGATGTGCGACGTGAGCAGATCGAGGACAGCCTCGCTCGGCGAAGCGGGGTCTTTGTCCGTGCCCGTCAGGTCGCCGACGCCGGTGCCATCGCGGCGGCTCTTCCTTCGGAGAGTCACCTCGTCGAGTTCGTCCGCTACGACGTGTTCGACTTCCTGGCGACCGAGGGGGCTCCGTGGTGGAAGCCGGCTCGCTACGCAGCCTTCGTACTCGCCCCTTCCAGCGCAGCGTCGCCGGATGTACGGCTCGTGGACCTCGGGGCCGCTACATCCATCGATAGCCTCGTGCAGCGGTTTCGGGAGCAGATGGCCCGGTTCGATCCGCTCCGCATGGGCCGCGCGCAGCAGCGCCGGTCCGAGGCCCGGCTCACCGCACTCACCCAGGCGCTCTATCAGCGGCTCTTCCAGCCCTTAGCTCTGCCTGAGGAGGGAACGCTCTTCGTTTCCCCCGACGGGCTCCTCCATACGCTGCCCTTCGCCATCCTCACCGACGAGGCGAGCCGTCCCCTCGCAGGCCGCTACCGGCTCAGCTACCTCACGAGTGGCCGCGACCTCCTCCGCTTCGCCAACGCGGCGGCGGCCGATGCGGACAACGACAGCCTGTACGTGTTCGCGGGCGTGGACTACGCCGCTGTGCCGGATGGCATCGTGCCGCCGGATGGCTCATTCGATCCGTCCCTGATTGCCGCACGCTCGCGTGACTTGCGGGAAGGCAGCTTCGCGACGCTCCCCGGCACGGACGAGGAGGCCGCCGCGCTCCAGGTCCTCTACCCTGGGCAGACGCGGCTCTTCCTCGGCGCCGAGGCTACCGAAGCGAACCTCCTCGCGCTCCACCGCCCTGGTCGCCTTCACATCGCGACGCATGGCTTCTTTCTGAGCACCCAAGAGGAGGTCGTCCGCCTCACCGGCTTCGATGACCTGGGCAACGAGGCCCTCGTGCCTGGCGGACTCGGACGGTTCGAGAACCCATTGTTGCGCTCTGGCCTCGCGCTCACGGGGGCCAATCGCCTCGGCGACGACAACGCAGTGGGTGTGCAGGACGGCATCGCGACGGCCTACGAACTCTCCGGCCTCGATCTGCGGGGTACCGACCTCGTGGTCCTCTCGGCGTGCGAGACGGGCCTGGGCGAGATCCAGAACGGCGAGGGCGTGCTCGGGCTGCGCCGTGCGTTCGAGCTAGCTGGGGCCGAGACCGTCGTGATGAGTCTATGGAAAGTGCCCGACGTGGCCACGAAGGAGCTCATGATTGCTTTCTACCGCGCCCTAGAAGCGGGGACCGGCAAGGCGGAGGCCTTGCACGAGGCCGCGCAAGCGGTGCGGGCAGATCCGCGATGGGCACACCCCTACTGGTGGGGCGCCTTCATCCTCGCCGGCGATCCGCACTGAGCAGCGACCTGCTGCCGATCCACAGCGCAGCGGCGAGGCCTGCGGGGACGACGGGTTCCGCGCCGCCCGCAGGCTCATTCGCCTACTCCGAAAATCAGGCCTGGGCCGTCTCGGCCGCACCGTTGGCAGCGGTGCCTTCGGGGGCGCCCTCGGCGTGGGCTTTGAGCGCCTTCTCGATCTCCATCAGCACCCGCTCGTCCGTCTTCGAGTTCTGGAGAGCTCCCCACACCTGGACCGCGCTGATCGGCCAGAAGACGAACCACGCGAGGGCGGTCCCGAGGATCGCTTCGCCGTAGGTGCCGACTTCGGCCTTGACGTGCGTGCCCTGCGGCGTAGGGTTGAGATGAACGTTGAGGGCGGTCTTGAGCCCCAGAACGGACTTGAAGGCGGTGTCGCCCTTGGTGAGGCTGATGAACTGCCCGCCGTCCGGTGTTTCGTGGCCGGTAGCGTCGTAGCCTTCGGCGCGGAAGACGTCCTTCACCTGCTCGGCCACGGCGGCGAGGTCCGAAGACGAATAGGGGAGCGTCTGCTCGGTTTTGAACATACCCATGGTAGGAACTCCAAATAGGTGGCTGGTTGGCTTCAGTTGGCTTGATGGCGCTCGAGCGCGTAGAGCACGGCGAGTTCGCACAGCGCCTCGGTCGCGAGCGCCTTGGCGTCATCCGGCAGCGTTTCTTCGAGGCGGCGAAGCAGGTTGACCGTCTGCTCGGCGTGGTCGCGGTACTCCTGCTCGCTCACCACCTCATCGGCGAGGATGCGGCGGTAGGAGGGCATCTCGGACACGTACTCGTCCAGCATCAGCATGCCGGTCTCAGGGTCGAACCAGGGTTTAGACATGGGCTCTTCCGGTTAAGGGGTTGAGGGAAAGGGGGCCGGGTGGGCCGAAGCGCCATCGAGCCACGCAGAAAGCCGCGCAGGAAAGAGGCGGCCACCGACCGCATCTCGGCCGGTCACCCTTAGAACCGTCAAAAGCCGAGGGATCGGCTCATGCCCTAGCCGCCCGAATGCGTTTATTCGCTGGGCTGCCTTCAGCCATCCAGGGGAAGACGCACCGGCGGGGCGTCGCCCGAGGCATAGACCAGCGTCAGGGCGGGCACCTCATCGGCTGGGAGCGGCACGTACATCACCAGCCGCCCGTGGCGCACACGCCCGGGAAGTACGTCCCCGCCGCCGCCGACGCTCTCCACTTCTGAGGTCGGGTACCGGGCCCCTCGTCCGTCGGTCAGGTAGCTCGCACGGACCGCTTGGGCCCAATTGGGCCATGTCCCGGCTACATTGTAGGAGTATTCCTGGATGCGCAGCTCCACGCGGGTGTCTTCCACCTCAGCGACCGAGACGGCCGTGCCGCTGAGCACGCGCGCGTCCAGGCGCCCCTCCGACGTACGAACCGGCACGGGCCCCGAAGGCCGTAACTGGACGGTACGGTCAGCAGCAGGAGGCTTCGCTGTCCCCCTCGGTTCGTCCTGTGGTGCTGGGTCTTCCGGGTGGGCGACATATCCGCTGTGGACCCAGCCTTCGTAGGCGCGTCCATCCCGCTCGAACTGCACCGCGTACCAACTCGGCGCCGTATCGACCACGTCAAGGCGCTGTCCTCGCGTCACCGTCGTGAGGGAGTCATTCGCTGTGGAGGGCCCTCGTCTCACGTTGAGCCCCTCGGCGGTGACGACCACTTCGAAGAGAACGGGCGACGCGATGGGCTCAGTGCGGACGTATCCGCCCGCGGCGCTAGCGCCGAGGACTGCGAGGCCGCTTACAAGGGCGACGGCCAGGGCGACTTCCAGCCGTTGCCCCGTCCTTCCAGCCCGGCGCAGCCCCACGACGAGCCCGACGAGCGCACCGAGCACGAGCCCCGTCAGTCCCCAGGCCAGGTCAGGGTCTACGACGCCCACGCGGGTGAAGGCCAGCGCTAGGATCTCCAGCCCCACGAACAGCACCTGCCCTCCAGCGAAGGCGAGCACGACGAGGAGCATCAAGACAATGCTCCAGCCCATACAGCCAAATTTCTTACGGGCCATCGGTCGGTCGGGCGTTCTTCAGGCGTTTCGGTCGCTTGTCCTTTGGT
Source organism: Rhodothermaceae bacterium (assembly GCA_013003465.1). Classification (GTDB taxonomy): domain Bacteria; phylum Bacteroidota; class Rhodothermia; order Rhodothermales; family Rubricoccaceae; genus JABDIZ01. The sequence goes on along the minus strand of JABDIZ010000071.1, from coordinate 15,736 downwards.
CGCTGCTTGCCCCGGTAGAGGGCACGCACAATGAGCCCGAACACCGCGAGGCTTACGAAGAGCAGCGCGAAGACCAGTTGTTCTTCTGCTTCCAGGCGGCCTTCCAGGGTGCGATTGACCACATCGGGCGCGAAGTCTCGGAGGCGCGCGGCCGTGTCGGCGGCGAAGCGGCGGTAGAAGCCGAGGCCTGCTGCGAGCACCGCGGCGAAGAGCCCCATCCACAGCGCCACGGAGCCCCACCCGATCTCGACGCGGAAAGAGAGCGGGACCTCGAAGGCCCCGGCATTGGTGTCGAGCTTCACCTTGCCCTTGTAGCGGTCGCCCGCCTCGAACTGCGCCGTATCCACGACCACCTTGAGGACGCTGAGCGGCCCGTCGATATCGCCTCTGACGGCGAGGCCGGGGTGCTCGGGGGCGAGCGAGGCCGGTCCGACGAGGCGTCCGCCCTCGGGCGTGCAGCGAACCGCGAGCTTCTTGGCTTTCGTCCGCCGAAAGGGGACTCGCCCCAGGGCCAGCGTCGGTGGCGTCAGCTCGACGGTGAGCGGAACCACGGTGTACGAGACGGAGAGGCGGAGGTCGGCTCCGCCCTCGGGCCGGACGACGAGCGTGCCCTCGTAGCTGCCCGGCGGCACCCGTAACGTATCGACGCGCACCACCACGGCCGCGTCGTCGATACTGAAGGCCGTAGGTACCGTCAGGCCCGGCAGCGCGCCTTCAATCTCAATCTCGCCCCAGGCGCGGCGCGGCCCCTCGCGGCGGAGAGGGATGGCTACGCCGCGCTCGTGGCCCATCGGGAGTGTCCCGAGGGCAAGTTCGCTCACGTCGGTGTGGAGGTGCGGGGCGGCGTCCACGCCGATGGCCGCCGAGAGCACGCGCACGAACTGCTCCGTCCCGATGGCGGGCTTGTTCTTGTAGGCCTGGCTCAGCTCGTCGGCGAGGTCCTTGAGGCGCACCTCGCCCAGCGTGCCGCTGAGCCAGCTCCCGAAGGTGCCGTCGTAGAGGCGGCGCGCGGCGTTCTCGGGGTTGGCATCGGCGTAGGCGACGAGTTGGTCAAGCGAGGTGATGGCGGCGTCCTGGAGTTTGAGCGGACGGAGGTCCGCCTGCCGCGCCTCGCGCCGACTCCGATCGAGTGCCTCCCGGCGCTCGGGCGTGACCCACGAGACGGCGCTCAGCCGCTCGGCCAGCGACGCGCCCTGCGGATCGCCGTAAGCACTGAAGCCCTCGCGCTGAAGTGTCTCTTGAACCAAGTCGGCCGTTTCTGCCTCGTCGAGGCCATGCTGTCGCCCGAATCGAAAGAGGGCCGCCGTCTCTAGCGGCGAGAGCTCGCCATCGACGAGCATCCCGCGCAGCGACGGCTCAAGCTGCCGACGACCATGCGTGAGACGGCGTGCCTCCACCTCGGCGAACGCCGCTTCGATGCCGTCCTCGGCCGCGAGTTGCTGGTAGGCCTGCTCCGTGCGTCGTGCCCGCTGGCGCACGATTTCGGCAGCCCTGGCCTCGCCGCCGTACTTCTCGCGGATGCGCGCCTGTCCCGGTCCATCCAGCCCGGCAACGACTTCTTTCCAGAACGTAGCGATCAGGTCGTAGTGGCGCTGCACGAGAGCGGGTGTGATGCGCGCGTGCTGCCCGGCGTCGAGATAGAGCCGCTCGAACGGGCTCTCCGCCTCGACGATCTGCCAGTCTCCGTCCGGGTCGGCGAATCCCTGGGGGAGTTCGTCGGCGAGACCGCCCCGGGCTGTGGCCTCACGGATCCGCTCCTTTCGGTGCTCGGGGAGGGGCGGTGCTTCGGGGCTCGCCTCCTCGTCCGGTTCGTCAACCGAGGCGGATTGCGCAGCCGTTTCCGGTGGGGCTGCATCTGGAGCGAGGGGGAGCGTGGGGCCGCCGTGCTTGGGGCGCTCCTCCTCGTCTCGGGACGCAGGAAGCGTTCCGGTCGGGGCATCCGGCTCGGCATCCGAGCGATCGGCCGTGGGAAGAGAGCCTGGGTCAGGCAACTCGGTCAGAGGTTGATGTGAATGTCGAGGACCTGCTCGCGGAGGGTGTGGGCCCGGCCGTCGAAGTCGAAGAGCGCGTTCTCGATGGGGATCGTACGGACCGTGTCGTCCCATCGGGCCTCGGCGGCGAGCGTGCCGTCGGTGTCGGCCCGGAGGATTACGGCGACGCGGCCCTTCGGGTTGCCGAGGGCAAGCTTTCCACGCAGAAGTGCCTCGTCGGGGCGGCGGCTCTCGCCCTGATAGATCTTGAGGCCCGCGTTGGCGGGGGCGGGGTAGGAGCGCTCCGCGTGCGCTGGGAGCGGTTCGTTTTTCTTGAGCAGGTGATCGAGGACGCGTCGCCCCTCGGGATCGATCAATTCCACGCCGACACTGTGCGAGACCACGTCGGTCACGCGTTCGCGGTGGGCGCCATAGAGCGCCGCGCCGATGGCGATGGCCGTATCGAGGTCGAAGGTGTTTGCCTGGCGGACGGGCGCGCCGGACCACTCCATGAGCGCGCGCCGGACGGCTGGGATGCGGCACGAGCCGCCCGCGAGGACGATCTCGTCGAGGTCGCCCCACGTCATCGGGCGCGTGCCGCTGGGCGTTTCGAAGGCCGTCCGTTCGAGCGCGCGGGTGCAGAGCACGCGGCAGCGCTGGAGAAACGACTGCAAGCGGTCCTCGAAATAAAACGTGGGGTCGTCCACGTCGAGGTCGTAAGCGGCGCGGGTGTCGCCGTCGGGGCGGGCGCGCTGGAGCGTGACATCAAGGTCGCCTTCGGGGAAGCTGAGCTGGACGCGGGCCTCGGGGTACTCGGTGAGGGTGAGCTTGGCCGCGAGCGCGTGGCGCTGTACCTCGAACGCCCGCCCGAGCGGAATCTCGGTGCCGTTGGCGCGCAGGAAGGCGTCGTAGAGGTAGCTCTGGATGACCTCGTCGATGTCCTTGCCGCCGAGGTGGCGGTCGCCCTCCGAGGCGAGGACCTCGGCCGTTCCGTCTTCCTCCGTACGCAGAATGGTCACATCAAACGTGCCGCCGCCGAGATCGAACACCATCAGGTGGCGCCGCCGCGGTTGCGCGTGGCTGTAGGCGAGGGCTGCCGCTGTGGGTTCGTTGATGATGGCACGGACATGCAGCCCGGCCGCATAGCCTGCGAGGCGCGTCTGCTGCCGTTCGATGTCGCCGAAGTAGGCCGGGACCGTGATGACGGCGTCGAGGAGCAGGTTGGCCTCGTCCGTGCCCGCGTCGAGAGATGCTTCGCGCTGAAAGTGACGGACGGCCTCCTTCTTAAGCTTGCGCAGGATCAGCGCCGACATGCCCGCCGCGCCGTATTTGAACCCGCCGACCTCGAAGGGCGCAGGAACGGGCGCCTCAGGATCGTCCTTGAGACTCGGAGGGAGGGCGACAGGCCGTCCCATCGACCGCTTGACGAACTCGACGATTCCCTGCGGGGCGATCTCTTTGCGGAGGACGGCTTTCTGCCCGACCCACGCCTGCCGCCCATCCGTCCAGATCACGGAGGGGGTCGTCGGCTCACCATCGGAGGACGGGATCACGCGCGGCAGTCCGTCCTCGGCCACGTAGGCGACAGCGCTGAACGTCGTCCCCAAGTCTATTCCGAGGATCGGTGTTGCGGTATGTCGCAGCGTACCGTCTTCGGTTCGAGTCTCCACAGCCGGTTCCATCACGCCTTACTGCTCGGCCGCGATGAGCATCTCGATGAGTTCCTTGACCTCGGTGATGAAGATCGGCTCGATGATGCGCGCACTCGACGAGAGGCGCGCGTTCTCCACGAACACCGTCCGCGTCGCGTTGGCGATGTGGGTGCGACGGCGCTCGTCGAGCGAGACACGCATGTCGTCGGGGAAGAGGCCGAAGTGGGTGCCGACGGCGTTGAGCACCTGCACGAAGCGATCGAGCCGATCCAGACTCGTGGACTCGAAGCGCGTCGTGTGGCCGTCGAAGAGGCTCCGGTTGCCGATGAGGTCGAGGTAGCCGACCTCATCGCCGCCGATGATCGCGTTCTCACCGCTGACGACGTCCTGGCCGGTGCGGCCAGCGCCCTCGCCGTCTTCGTTCAGTTCGGCGAGCTCGAACTCGGCCAGGCCCTCGCCCGTGCTGGTCGGGTTCTGTGCCTGGCCCGGCGCGGCCATCACCACGAGGCCGCCCGCCGCTTCGCTCTTGTGGCCGGGCGACTGGAGCTGCGCCAGCGACGGCGGCGTCACGGAGAGATCCTTGAGCGCCTGGTAAAAGACGGCGTTGAGCATCTTGGAGGCCGGGCCGTCTTCCTTATAGGTTCCCAGGTCGATCCACGTGATCAGCTTGGCGGCGTTGCCGCCCCAGTGCATCTTGATGCCGCTCTTGCCGATCATCTGGAGGATGCCGCGGCCCTCCGATGTCTGCTCGGCGGCACCCACGAGGGCGGCCGTGTAGAAGGCAATCGCGCCGAACTCGACGGCCAGGAGCTGGCGGAGCCGCCGGATGTCGGGGCGGTTGACGTGCTCAATGAGGCGGTCGCGGAGCGTCGCTTCTTCCTGCTTGAGGATCAGGTTGAGTCGCGCGCCGAACGCTTTCGGGTTGCGCACGACCTCATCGAGGGCCATCGCGGCATTCGCACTGAAGAGGAGCTCGCGGACGCGCGGTGCATTGGCCAGATACGACGCGACTTGCTTACCGGCCAAGAGAATCGAGGCGTCGAGCGCAATCGCGTTCTGATGCCAGACGCTGATGTCGGTGGTGCCGCCACCCACGTCGAGCGTGAGCGCGGCGTTGGCCTTGTCGGCGCGCTGGAGCGGGTCGGTGATCGTGCTCTTGCTGGCGAAGAAGGCGCCCGAGGCGACGCCTTCGAGTTCGTAGCGCGGCTTGCGCACGTCGAGGCGGCGCTCGCTGCTCTGCTCGGGCTTGGGCGTGAATACGCGGTTCTCGCCTTCGAGGAGCGTCGTGTAGATGCGGCTCCACTCGTCGTCCACGAGGTTGAATTGCGTCTCCGAGTAGGCCTTCGGATACGAGCACGAGACGCGGAGCTCGGCCACATTGGTACGCACGGCGTCGATCAGGATCAGCAGGAAGAGGCTTTCCAGGAACTCCTTCGTGTTGCGCTGCTCCTGGTCCCACTTGAGCTGCGAGCGGATGTGCGCAGGAAGCCGATAGCCTGTCCCGAAGTGGATGAAGTAGTCCAGGAATGGGTGCTCGGTCTGGGCAGCCTCAAAGAGGCGCAGCGTCGAGGGAATCGGCAGAGCCACAGCGCGGGCGGGGACGAAGAAGGCTTCGAGGAGCGCCGCGCGGCGCAGATCGGCGCCCGTCGTGATGGGGCGGAGCGTGGCCGGGAAGTCGAACGTCCAGCCCTCGGCACGGTCCGATTCGCTGCTCTGGCGGAAGACGTTCGTGTTCGAGGTCCCGAAGTCGATGCCGATGCGCCACGTGCCGGCGAGGCCGGGTCCGGCGGCCGTCTCGCGGTCGAGCAGGACGAGGCCGAGCGGACGCCCCTCGGCACTCTGGACGGCGAGGCCCTCGGGGAAGGCGGCGTCGCCAGTGATCTGCGTCAGGTGCGCGCGGCGGATGGCGCGCTCGGCTCCGGCCCCGCCGCCGGCCTGCGGCTCCTCCACCTCGCGCGTCCGGCGGACGACCGACGGCTCGCCGAAGACGACGGGCTCGACGACCGTGCGGCCGTCATCCTCCTGGAGGAGGTAGTAGCGCCGCCAGTCCGGGCCGAGGTAGGTCGGGAAGACCTCCGTCACCGGCAGGGTGCCCTCGACGATCGTACCCTCGCCCGCCTCGGCGTCCTTGTATCGGTACACGCGCTCGACGCGCTCCTCGCGCCCGCCGACCGGGACCATAAACGAGAAGCGCACGCCGTTGTCCACGTCCGAGAACTCAGGCTTAAGGCGCTCCTTGATGTCCTCTGGACCGAAGAAGTCGAGGATGGCGCGGCGGAAGGGAAGGAGGAAGTGGCCGCCCTTGACTTCGTTGAGGCGGCGCTCATCGGGCGCGAGGAGCGGCTCGGCGCCGGGGGCGCGGACCAGCCGGTCCGTCAGGAAGTAGCGCTCGGGACGGATCCAGAAGGCGCGCCAGGTGCGGTCCGTCTCATCATCTTTGACGAGCATCGGATCGCCCGCCACATCGGTGCCGTGGCTCCCGTCGAAGTATTGCGCGAGCGCCTTGTCGATGTCGCCACCGAGGTGGCTGAAGCGCTTGGTGCGCCAGACGCGCGGGTTGTCTTTGAGCAGGCGCGGCGTAATGACGACGGCCTCGTCGTAGCCGCTGTGGTTGCGCGTGGGATCGAGGTCAAGCGAGAGGTCCGAAAAGTCGCCGAAGGGAATGGCGGCCTCGTCGGGGACGAGCGGGCGGAGGAGGTGCTGGTAGACGCGATAATGGTCGAGCGGACCCCACTCGGGGGCGAACGGCACGTGGTCGTCGGCCACGACCACATCGCGGGCATCGTAGGTCTCCTCGTTGCGCGGGTCGAGGCCGAGCGTGGCGTTGAGTTCGCGGAGCCAGTCGTCTAGCAGTTCGTTGATCAGACCGGTGATGCGGTGGTCCGGGTGGTGGTCGTCGTGGTTGAGGACGTCGCGGAGGCGTTTTTTGAGGCCCAGCACCCATTCGGCGACGTAGCGGAGGTCTTCTTCCTCCTGCGGTGGGCCGAGGCGGCCGGTCTTGTTGCCTTCGGCGTCGCGCTGCTGGAGGTTGAGGTCGGTGTCGCGGAGGGCAGTGGCGTAGTCGGAGCCGGTGTAGACGAGTGTAGTGGGCGAGAGCGCGCCGATGGGAATGCCGTCGTAGCGAATGAGCAGCACATCGGTCCAGGCATAGCCCTGGCCGGGTTCGAGCTCGATGGGCCGGGGCGCGAGGTGGCGGAGCGCCTGGGCGAAGTGCCCTTGGTCGAGCCGGACGGGGACGAAGGCAACGTCGTGCCCTCGGAATTCGCGGAGGGCGAGCAGGCTCAGCAGCCCGCGCCATTCGTTAACGATCCGCTCGCGGAGCGGGTGCTCCGACTCCTTCCGCAGCGCCGACTGCACCATGAGCGGGCGCGCCCACACGTCGGGCACCGAGGATACGCCGCGCACGCGTGCCTGCTCATCCACGACGATGCTGCGGGCGATCTGCCCGAGTACGCGGCGCTCGTTGTTCTGCCAGTGGCCGAGGTCGGTCGGTTCTTGGACGTTGGCGTCCTCCTCGAGGGTGGGGAGGTAGAGGTGGCTCAGGCGAGCTTCCATGGGGTAGGATCGGTTAGCGCAAAGCGTGTTGCTTCGGAAGGCGACCGCCGTCGGCGGCCCGCCGACCGCTGGGTTTGTGACCGACGGCGGTCAACGGTCGGCGGTCGCCCCGGCCCGGCCCGGGGTCGGCGTGACGGCGTAGTTCTCCTCGGCGAAGCGGCGGGCGGCCTCGTAGAAGAGCCCCGCATACTTCCCGGCCGGGCTGAGGCGGTCGCTCAGCGTCGTAGGCTGGTCGAGGAGGTTCTTGAAGTGATTGAAGTCGAGTTCTTTCGACGACTCGCGCAGGAACGTGCCGATGGCCGCGAGCTCCTGCTCGTGGTCCACGGTGTCGCCGCCGTTGAGGAGGCGGCTGCGGTTGAGGAGCGCCACAGGTCCATCGGCGCCCTCGTCGAGCGCGGCGGCCCAGGCCAGGAAGCGCTCGCTGTATTCCTTGACGGCGGTGAGCACCGCCTTTTGCTCTGGCTGGCGTGGGTCGCGTGATTCATCGCGGCGGAAGACGCCCTTCTTCGGGTAGAAGTGGTCCTCGTGCCAGGCGTAGTCCACGTCGCCGGGGGGCGTATCCAGCAGCGGATAGCCGAACTCGAGGAAGGCATAGGCGAAGGTGGCCATCGCGACGAGTCGGCGCTTGAGCAGATCGCGGCGCGCGGTCACCTGCTCGGCGTCGTGGGTGAGTGGCAGGCTCTGCCATCCGACCTCCTTGCCGCGCCGACCCGCGATGTAGTAGCGGCCCGACGGATTCTCGCCCTCGGGCTGGAGGAGGAAATCCTCGGCCGCCAGCGCCGCCGCCAATTCTACGTAGTGGGGGCGGTTCTCCTGCTTGGCCGAGCCGGGGCTGAAGTCGCCCACGCTCTGCGCCAGCGAGTCGCCGACGAGGTAGAGCTGGTCGTAGGCGAGATCCTTCTCGTTGTAGAACTGGAGCGCCGCCTTGGTGGCGATGGGGAAATCGGCAGCGGTGACGAAGAGGCGCTGCGCCTCCGGGCCCGTCGCCCCGGCTGTGTCAAAGGTGAAGTAGGGGAGCACGAGGCAGGCGCCGAGCTGCACCTTGCTCGTGGCGTCGTCGATCTTGGCGCGCGGGTGGAACTTGATCATCTCCGGGGCGCCGAAGGTGGGCACGCCCGCTGCACCGGTACCGCCGAAGATGGAGCCCGCGAGGAAGACACGTACGTCGCCCGGCTTCTGCGCCTTCTCGACGTCCGTCCAGAACGAGCGCCAGGGGTCCGCGTCTTCGTCCGGCTCGGCCATCACGACCGCGCCAATAGAGGGGTGACCGCGGAAGCCTTCGTCGAGTTGTTCACGGAGTTCGGCCTGCGTGAAAAGCAGCCCCGCGAGGTCATGAAGCGGCCGGTCGGCGCTCTTGAGGTTGGCGTAGTTGATGTAGTCGGCGAGGCGCGTGTTGCCGTGCTCGAAGATGCTCCAGACGAGCGGATCGGGTGTCGAGATCTCGGTGGCGAAGAGCGGGAAGCCGGGGGCAGCCTGGTCTTGGAGGTGACGGCGCGCCGTCTGGTACCGCGCGATCAGTTCTTTGGTGCGGCTGAGGTTGCCGTTGCCCTCGTCGGGGTCGATGATGAAGAGCTTGAGCCGATTCGGCCCGTAGCCCGCTGCGCAGAGGTGCAGGAGCGACTCTGCGACGCGCGCGCCCGTCCCGCCAATGCCGATGTAGTAGTTCATTGCCATGTCCTGAGAAGTCGGGATAAGAAGCAGAGGCTCGCGGCCTCAAGGAATCATCTGGAAGCCACCCTGTTAAACGATGTCAGCGCCGAGATCGGATCATTGCGCTAGCGCCCCCACGGAATCGTCTGCACCGTCCGTGGCGACATCAGGAGCGTGCTGATCCAGAAGAACAGCCACGTGTGGAGTGAGAAAACGCCGAAGAACAGCGCGTATTGGCCGACGGTGAACGATTCCTCGCGGAAGAGGATCAACAGCGCCACCAGCACGCCCACGGCCAGCGCCAGACCGACGATGAAGAGCGTCGTCCAGAAGCGCCCGGCCCGGTCGAGTTCGCCGACAGTCGTGGGTCGAGAGCCGTAGTAATACCACCAGAACGCGAGCAACAGCCCGAGTACGGCGGCTACGCTGACGAGGATGCGGTACGTCTGCACGAAGTCCTCGACGTAGGCGACCGTGAGGGCGACGGTGTTGCCCAGGTAGCCGCCGAGGATGAGCGCGGTCAGCACCCAGAGGAGCCCAGCGAGGACGAACGTGATGAGGTAGTTGAGGGGCGCGCTTCGCATGAGGTGAGGGGGAGCGAGAAAGTTCGGCTTACGAGCGCGTCAGCGCTTGGTGACATCGAGGGTAAACTGGGCGAGGACGGGGCGATGCGCCGAGGCGGCGGCTTGCGCAAGGTCGGCGACAAACTTTTCCAGGTTGAGCGTTTTGTTCGGGTCCTGCGTAGCCGTGGGGTTCGTAGAGGAGAGGTCCTGGACCCAGGCGGGCGGTACGAGCCCGCCGATGTCGCCCGCTCGGAGGCGCGCGAGGTAGGTGTAGCGTCCCTCTGCCTCGCCGAGCGTGTACTCGAAGGCGACGGCGAGCGTGTCGCCGCGCCGCTCGGCGCTGCGGAGGCGGAGGTCATCGGAGCGGACGCTGTCGGTGGTCTGCGGGCTGCGCACCTTGCGGAAGACCTCCAGGCCGAGGCGGGCGGCATTCACGTCGGGTGCGACGGCCTCGCGGTCGAGCACGATGACGCCTTCGAGCGTGCCGCCTTCGCCCTCCGGTCGCACGTCGAACGCGAAGGCGTTCTCGCCCGGGCTCGCGCGGCGGTTGAGTTCCTGCGAGTCGCGCGTCTTGTCGAGCGCCACGGTGTAGTCTTCGATGAGCCGACGATCGAGCAGCAGGAAGTGCTCGTCCGATACGAACGGCTGGCTCCCGAGCGCGTCATTGAGGCGGCGGAGGCACGCCGCGTCGCCGAACATGAGGGCGTAGAACGGGCGGAGCGAACTCGGGTCGGAGGTCGAGGCATAGTCGTACGGGCCACCGGGCGCGTCGTAGATCCGTCCGGCGAAGGGACTGCCGAGGGCGAGGACACCCGCCGCGAGGTTCTCTTGAAAGACGTGCTCCTTGACCTCGGCCACCATCACGTTGATGTCCCCATCGTCCTGAAACAAGTCCGTCACGATGACGCCGACACGGCCCGGCCCCACGCGGTCGATCACGGCGTCGATGTTGGTCGTGGTGAAGATGCCGCGCTCGCGGTAGAAGGCGGCCTCACGGGCCGTACGGAACTCGTCACGGTCGATCCGCCGAACGGTAGTGCCGAACTTATAGAACCGAACGCTGTCGTCGCCCCATGCGCCCGAAATGGCCGACTCCAGGTTGTCGAGGAACTGGAGATAGACGCTCCCCGGTGCGGCCGCGTAGCCGCTCATGGACGAGGTGGCATCGAGAAACAGGTCTACGCGGATCGAGTCCGTGCAGCCCGCCCGCTCCACGAGGATATCGGCCGAGTCCGTGGTCCAGGAGGAGGGTGCCTCACCGCCCCCACAGCCGCCCAGTGCGAGGACGAACGCGCAGACCAGCGCACTGAGTATTGAGCGGGGCCGGATGAGGGACGGGGTAAGCATGAGGGCGAGGGGCGGGGCCGTGCGGAACCGCGTAGATACGGAACCTAGCGTATATAACGCGCCCGCCGTTGGGATTCAACTCCGCGCCGGTGAGCCTCAGGCGTGGCGAGGGTGACCGCTTCTCACGAGGGCCGAACACAGCCCCGTCATGGATCTGCGCGTCCGGTAGGGATGCTCCGAGTCAAGCCGGTGTCGCTGCACGAGTTCAGTATGGACGCCACTCGGGTGCATGGAGTGTTCTCCACAGGTGCCCTTGACGGGGTTGCGGATGCGGCCTATTGTGCCCTCCCGCTTCCGTTGTCCTGTGCAGTTCCTATGACCGAAGCCCCCTTCCGTGCCCTGTCATGGCCGGTTGGCGTTTCCTGCGCGAAGCGGGGCGTGCATCGGATGGGGGGCGTGCATCGGATGGGGAGCCTCGGTGGACAAGGCCGATGGCGACCTCGCACGCGGCCGGTTCTTGCACACGGGGTTCGGCGCGTGCTCGTCGTCGGGCTCCTCGTGGCTGCCTCTGTGGCCACGGCCCGGGCCCAAGACTGCGACGCAGCCTTAGCGCGGGCGCAGGACCGCTACATCGCTGGAGCCTACGAAGAGGTCGAGGCGCTGGTGGGGTCCTGCCTCGCGGCCCCGAGCAACACGGCCGCGGACTCGGCCCGGGCTTTTCGGCTCCAGGCGCTCGCGTTCCTTCGTCTCGGGGACCTCGAAGCCACCACGGTCGAGGTGTTGAAGCTGCTGGGTACGGCGCCCACGTACGAGCCCGACCGCATCCGGGACCCGCCCGCCTACGTCGGCCTCGTTCGGTTCATCCGCGCGCAGTTGCAGGCGGGTACATCGCAGCAGGCCGTACAGGCGTGGTCCGCCGAGCCGGTACCGGTCCGTTTACCGGCCCCGATCCCTCAGCGGGCCACGGAGGCCTCGTCGGTTTCGGCGAAGCCGATTCCTGCACTCACCCCCCTCGGCCCGGCCCGGTTGGTTTCGGGTATCCGGCTCGAAGGCGGCCTCGGTGCGAACCACTATGGCGGCGAACGGGGCGTCAATGCTCCAACGTGGTTCAGCGACCTAGCCGACAATGCGGGGGTTGGGCTGCAACTCGGTATCAGCGTCGAGGCGAACCCTCGGATCGGGTTCGCCTTTGTCTACGAGGCCGGGCACTACCCGACGCTGCTGCGGCTCCAAGGAACGCCTCCCGATTTCGAACCACTTGATCGGGAGCAATCGAGCAAGTGGCTGCATCAGGGGAGTGCTCTCGTGCGGGTGGTTGTTTTCCAGGGCGATCCGGTGCGGCCCTACGCCTTCGCTGGGGTCACCGGGACCGTGAGTCGGCTCAATGATGCCACGCGCGTAGGTATCGGGCCGCGGATCGGGGTGGGGGCCGAAGGCCCGGCTGGGCGACGCGCGAGTGTCTTCGTCGAGGGGCAGGGCACCGTGGTCTTTTCCGGGCGGGCGGTGGACCTGGCCCCTCGCAGCGCCTACGAACTGCTCTCGGCCCTTCGCATAGGGGTACGCTATCGCCTCACGCGGTGACATGAGGCTGGCAGTCTCAACCGCTCTATCTTGAGCGGTCTGGTCTGCCCTGAGGTCGCTATGCTCCGTTTCGCCTTCCTTCTGTGCGTGGTGCTTCTGGCCGCGCCCGCTGCCCTGGCACAACCGGCCGATCCGGTCGTGCTTGTGGTGCATGGCGGGGCAGGCACCATCAGCCGCGCAAACGTGACGCCCGAAACCGAGGCGGCCCTCCGCGCAGCGCTCGATACCGCCCTCCGCGCGGGCCATGCGGCGCTGGAAGAAGGCCGTCCTGCCCTCGATGCCGTCGTTGCGTCCATCGAAGTGCTCGAAGATGATCCGCATTTCAACGCTGGGCGAGGCGGGGTTTTCGCCGCCGATGGATCCGTCCGCCACGATGCCTCCATTATGGACGGCTCCACCGGCCTCGCGGGGGCCTCGGCAGGCACGATGCACGTCCGCCATCCCATCCAACTGGCGCGCGCCGTGATGGAGCACTCGCCGCACGTGCTGCTCACCGCCGAGGGCGCCGAAGAGTTTGCGATGCAGCAGGGGCTGGAGTTGGCGCCCAACACCTTCTTCCATACGGAGCGTCGCCGCCGGTCGCTCGACGCCGTGCAACAACGCGAGCGCGAGCAGTCCGGCGACCTCGGCTCCGAGCCTGCCGACTGGCAGATGCACGGCACCGTCGGTGCGGTGGCGCTCGATCAGAGCGGGCACCTCGCTGCCGGGACGTCAACGGGTGGCATGACCAATAAGCGCTGGGGACGCGTCGGCGATTCGCCCATCATCGGCGCCGGGACGTATGCCGATGATGCGACGTGCGGCGTCAGCGCGACGGGGCACGGCGAGTACTTCATCCGTCTCGGCATCGCGCGCGACATCGCGGCGCGCGCGGCCTACCTTGGCGAGTCGTGCGTGGACGCTTCGGAGGTCGTCATCCACGAGACGCTCACGAACGCGGGCGGCACCGGCGGCGTGATCGTCCTCGATGCCCAAGGCCGCGTGGCGATGCCGTTCAACACGGAGGGCATGTACCGCGGTCATATCACGCGGAGCGGTGCGGTCACCATCGCGTTCTACGGCGATGAATGAGACGAGTGCGCCGCCGTACGACCTCGCCCAGGCCACGGCCGACTTAACGGCGGCCGATGCTGTGCTCGGCGATCTGATCGCGGCCGTCGGACCCTGCACGTTGGAGATCCGCGCACACGAACCCTTCGTAGCGCTGCTGCGCGCGATTGTCTACCAGCAACTCTCGGGCAAGGCGGCGGGCACGATCCACGGCCGAGTCCTCGCCCTGTTTGGAGCCGAGGTGCTCTCGCCCGAGGCGCTCCTCGCCGTGCCCGATGAGGCGCTCCGCGGCGCCGGGCTCTCCCGCGCCAAAACCCGTGCCGTGAAGGATCTGGCAGAAAAGACGCTCGACGGCACGGTGCCCGATCAGACGGCCTTGCAGCCGCTGACCAACGAGGAGGTGATCGAGCGCCTGACGGCGGTGCGCGGCGTGGGGCCGTGGACCGTCGAGATGCTGCTCATGTTCACCCTCGGTCGCCCGGATGTCTTGCCCGTGGCAGATCTCGGCGTGCGGCACGGGTACCGCCTCCTCTACGACCACGACGAGTTGCCGAGCCCGTCGGCACTCCGGGCACATGGTGAACGCTGGCGTCCGTGGCGGAGCGTCGCGAGTTGGTACCTCTGGCGCGCCGTGGATCGGGCTCGTTAGGATGCATGAGGCAGGCGCACTCCCTCGCGGGGTTAGATCCAGGGGCTGACCGGTGTCTATACGGCCCCTTCCCGGAGACGACCCCGACGATGCAACGATTTCTTTTCCTGATTGGATTGCTGGCGGTGGGTGTGGACGCTGTGGCTGCTCAGGCTCTGGCTGACACCGTGCTGACGTGGCAGAGCTACACGCACGAGCGGAGCGCACGCGTCCGCCTCTTCGCGTGCGATGACGAAGCGCGCCCGCACACCGTGGTGGTAGACGAGCGCGCCGAAAGCGCAGGTGGTCCCGTCACTGATGAGGTGCGCTACGTCGCCGAGACCATCGGGCGCACGCTGGGCTTCGACCCGGCCACGGCCACGTTTGTCTTCCGGTTCACGGCAGGCGGCTTCACGCTGGGCGGGGGCGGGGAGGGCAAGACACTTCTGCTGCGCGCCACCTTTCGGCGCGTCGCCTCCGGTGATCTGGGCAGTCCCTCGTGGCGCGTGCTCAGCCGCGATGCACTTAGCGACCTGACCGACCGGGCGTTGTACTGAAGAGAATCCGTATGGGCGTTGCATTTAGCCTGGGCGGAGAGGATCAAAAAGGCCCTCTCGGGCGTGTAAGGCGGGTAAAAAACCGTCACAACAAGTACCGAGGGCTCATATGACCGACTTTCCCTTCAGCGATGGCGTCCAGGAGATTGATGATGCGAAGCAACTCGTGCTAGATGAGCTCTCTGAGGCCGTCCGCATCTCGAAGCAGACGCTCGTCTCCTGGACCGACCGCGGCCTCATCGAAGCCTCGCTGGGGTGGGGGCTTTCCGACCTCAACGAGGAACTCCGCCTGATCGAAATCTCTCCCGCGTCGCTCGACTTCCTCCGCAGCTTCGCCGGCGAGTACCGCGAGGATACCGTCTCCCGTACGGAGGCGCGGCGCCTGCTTAAGCTGATCGACCGCAATCAGGTGCAGCGCCTGATCCGGCAGGGCAGCATCAAAGCGAAGAAGGTGGAAGGCGAGACCCGCGTCAGCGTGGGCAGCGTCGAGGATTATCTGATGGATCTGGAAGGCCCGTCGGAGAACTGACGCGTCGTGCTCTCCGTGATCACTGGCTGCGCCGCTGGAGCTTCAGGCTCGGCGGCGCGTGTCATTTTGATCGCGCTTGTTTTCTGATACCGGCTGCCTGATGGCTCTCCGCTCGTTGGCTCTCGGACTCGTGCGGCTGCTTCGGCCGCTCAACATGCTCCTCTTCTTCGCAGGCGTGGCACTCGGGGCGGTGCTCGCAGCGGGTGAGGCAGCGTTTGCGGCGCCCAATGGGACGCGGGTGGCCGGTGCGATGCTATCGGCGGCCCTCATCGGCGGCGCGGCCAATGCCATCAACGACGTGTATGATCTCGCCATCGACCGCATCAACCGACCCACCCGGCCGCTCCCGGCGGAACTGATCACGCCCCAGGCCGCCCGTCGGCTCTGGGCCGTGCTGACGAGCATGGGGATGGTGCTGGGGTTCGTCGTGTCGCCGCTGCACGGGGGCATCGCGCTCGGTGCGGCGGGACTGCTGTGGCTCTACAGCGCCCGGTTGAAGCGGACGCCAGGCTGGGGCAACGTGGTCGTAGCCGCGATTCTGTTTTTGGCGATTGGCTACGGCGGACTCGCTACGCAGCCCGCTGCCCTCGGCATCGTCCTCATCGGGGCAACCTTCGCGTTTCTGACGACGCTGGCGCGCGAAGGGGCCAAGGACATCGAGGATGCCGCCGGGGATGCCGCCGGAGGCGCGCGTACGCTGCCACTGGTGTGGGG
>JABDIZ010000240.1 GCA_013003465.1 Rhodothermaceae bacterium | reverse complement strand
ACTTTGCTCCGCGGCGCCAGTCCCACCGCCTCGGCGCCGAGGCGGGCACAGCGGGAATCTCGGCGTCGGTCTCAGTCATCTACCAAGCTACGAGAGCCGCAGAACCCTTGATTATCAGGACAAGTGGGAGTGTTATCACGCCTCATGGCCTGATAACGTGCCAAGGTGGGTTATGCCCTCGGCACGATGGGTGTCTATGATACGGCATCGGCTGTTTATCGTCTGCCCTTCCCATGCCTTCTTCTGCTCGCCCTCCGAAACTCCTCACGCTCGTCCGGTCCGCCTGTCGGCTCCGTCATCTGAGCTACCACACCGAACGGAGTTACGTCAGTTGGGTCCGCCGCTTCTGCCTCTTTCACCGGGACGACGCTGGACGCCCCCGCCACCCGGCGTCCATGCGCGAGCCCGAAGTGGAAGCCTTCCTCACTCACCTCGCGGTCGTGCGCAGCGTGTCTGCCTCTACACAGAATCAGGCGCTCCATGCCCTCCTTTTTCTCTACGATGCCGTGCTCCACGAACCCCTCCAGCGAGTCAACCTAGTGCGGGCACGGCGACCGAAGCGACTCCCCGTCGTTCTCACTCCTGCAGAGACCGAACGCCTCCTCGCGCAGCTACGTGGGCGGCATCACCTCATCGGCAGCCTGCTCTACGGTAGCGGACTCCGCTTGAAGGAGGCCCTGCGACTTCGCGTCAAAGACCTCGACTTCGGGTATGGTCACCTCATCATCCGAGATGGGAAAGGCGCGAAGGATCGGGTAAGCGTGCTCCCCGCTGCTCTTCATGGCGCTGTACAGCATCACCTGACCGCCGTACGTACCGCCTTTGAGCAGCGGATCGCGAGCGGCGGAGCCCCGGCGAGCCTGCCCGCTGCACTGGAACGGAAGTATCCCACGGCAGGCGTGGAATGGCCGTGGCAGTATGTGTTCCCTGCTGCGCGCCCTGCTGAGGACCCCCGCTCGGGAGCCGTGCGGCTCCATCACCTCGGCCCGTCGGGGGTGCGCAAAGCCGTGCGCCGGGCCTCGAAGTCAGCCAACCTTGAGAAAGCGGTCACACCCCATGCACTCCGTCACTCGTTCGCTACCCACCTCCTCGCAGGCGGAGCGGACCTGCGCACCGTCCAAGAACTCCTCGGCCATGCCAGCGTCAAGACGACGCAGATCTACACGCATGTGCTGGGCCCGAATCGCCTCGGCGTCGTGAGCCCACTCGACCGGCTCCCAACCCCATCGCCTACACCGGACGGGTACGCCTCAACCAGCCCCGTCGCCGCCGATAGAGACGGGTAACGTGATCGAGAACGTCGCGCCCTGCCCCTCGTCGCTGATGGCCACCATCGAGCCGTCGTGCCCCTGCGTCACGATGTCGTACGAGAGCGAGAGGCCGAGGCCCGTGCCCTCCCCCGTCGGCTTGGTGGTGAAGAAGGGCTCGAACACCTTGGTGCAGTGCGCCGCCGGGATGCCCACCCCGTTGTCGATGACGCTGATGCGTACGAGGCCTGGCAGCGCCCGCGTCTTGACCACGATCTGCGGCTCGAAGCCGTCGCCTGCGCGCGCCGCCTGCTGGAGCACGGCGTAGCGCGCGTTGTCGAGCACATTCACCAGCACGCGTTGCATGGACTGCGTGACGACCTCCACCGTCTCCACCTCCTCGTCGTAGACCCGCTCGACCGGCACGCGGTCGTCGCCCTGGCGGCTGCCGAAGACGTGCTCGATGCTCTGGTCGAGGAGTTGGTGCAGGTCCACGGCGCGGCGCTCGCCCCCAGTCGAGCGGACGTGTCCGAGCATGGACTTCACGATGCCGTCGGCGCGGCGGGCGTGGTCGAGCACCTTGCCGCTGTTGGCCGCGAACACGCCGAGGCCGTCGTCGAGGTCGTCCGCGAGGTCACCGGGCAGGTCCGTCCGGCGGGCGAGCAGCACGGCGTGCAAGTCTTCGGCCAGCTCCCCGTTGAGCTGCGCGAAGTTGAGGACGAAGTTGAGCGGGTTCTTGATCTCGTGCGCGATGCCCGCCGTGAGGCGGCCCAGCCCGGCCAGCTTCTCGCTCTGGACGAGGCGTGCCTGAGCGCGCTGCAAGTCGGTCAGCGCACGCTCCAACTGCTCGTTGGTCTCGCGCAGTTCGGTGTTGCGCAGCCGTTCGATCTCGGCCTCCCGCACGGCCCGTTCGGACTCCATGCGGATCTGCATGGTCTGGAGGCGCCCCCGCGTCTGGGCACCCAGCACCTCCTCCCTGATGGCGTGGAACTGCCGCGTGTGATGGAGCGCTTTCGTCGGGTCGCCCGCGGCCTCGTAGGCGTCGGCCAGCGCCTCGTGCGCGCGGTAGACGTGCGGGCGCACGTTGAGGGCCTTGGCCAGGTCGAGAGCCTCGTGCAGGGCCGTCAAGGCCTCCTCGGTTCGGCCCAGTTGCACCTGCGTCTGCCCGATCGCGATCAGGCTGGTGCTCTGCGACTGCCGGTTGGCCACCTCTTCCCGGATCCGGAGGCTCTTTTGGAGATGGGCCAGGGCGTGCTCGTCGTCGCCCAGGTGATGAT
>JABDIZ010000412.1 GCA_013003465.1 Rhodothermaceae bacterium | reverse complement strand
GATGGTCAGCGTCCCGGCCAAACCCACCTGGCCGACCACCCAGCCGAAGCGCAGGTACATGATCACGCCCAGGATCGTCAGGATCGAGGGCGTGAAGACGCCGCCGAAGGTGCCCAGGCCACCCGGCACAGCCGGGACGACGGTTTCCTCGGCAGGCGGACGACGGCGGAAGGGGACCTTGAGCACAGAGACCGGTGGGGATCGAAACGGCCGGGAGGATACGGCCGAATCCGCTACCGGCGCCTCCGGCGTCTGGGGAACGGCACCACGAGGCCGTCCATGAACAGGTGGCTGAAGTAGCCGACAACCGCCGCGCCATAGAAGGGCAGCCCGGCCAGCGGCTCCGCCTCGGGGAAGAGCAGCGCGGGTAGGACCACCAGCGGCGCCGGGATGAGCAGCATCGCCCAGTACGTGTGCGTCCAGCCCCGGTGCTTCCCTATCACTGGTAGGATGGCGAAGAGGCCGAGGAACGCGGCCTCTTCGAAGCGCCGCGTGGCGATCAGCACCACGTCTACGGCGAAGAAGAGCGCGTAGAACAGGTTCTGCCCCTTCGAGTTGGTGTCCACGTCGGGCCAGAGGCCGAACATGAGGCAGAGCCCGAACAGCACAAACGGATAGGCCACCAGTTCGATCTCGGAGAACTGTCGGTACGCCTCGTCCACAGCAAAGACGAACACGAGCCCGACGAAGTAGACGCCGAAGAAGACGGTCGCGCCCGCGAGGTGTCCTTTGTAGCCAGCCACGTCGGTTGGAAGGAGAAGGGGTTTTAGTACGTCATCCTGAGCGGAGGCCGTCAGGCCGGAGTCGAACGGATCTGTGCCGGTTCCATGGCTTCATCACAGCAACGATGGGCTTCGCCGATCCTTCGGATCCACTCGACTCCGCTCACTCATGCTCACTCCGCTCAGGATGACGGCAAAAGGGATGAGGTCGTCGTCATGACTTCCGGCGCAAGCGGCCGAGGAAACGACTGATCCAGGCCTCGCCCTCCTCAAACTTCAGCAGGTGCCCGAGCACGAGGTAGGCCACGCCAAACACAGCCACGACGAGAATGGCCAGCACGAACGTCGGCAGCGTCCCATCTGGCAGGAAGACGTACAGCAGCGCAGACGGCACCGCCGATACGACGGCCAAACCGAGCATCTGAAGCACGCGTCGCACGGGCAAGTGGAAGGCATCGATCCGGCGCCCGAGGGCGATCCGCAGCGCAGCCAACTCCACCCACGCCCCCACCGACGCACCGAGCGCGAGGCCGACGGCCGCGAGCGTCAGCGGACGGCCCTCAGCGGGCACACCCAGGACCTCGGGCACTGTGTACGCATCGAGCATGAACATCAGCGCCGCGCCGACGGCGCCAGAGACGACCACGCGCATGACGGCAATCTTCGCCGGCGTCTTGGTGTCACTCAGCGCGTAGAAGCTGTTCTGCAACAGGCGACTCACAGCCGTCGCACCGAGGCCGAGCGTGTAGCCCCCGAGGATGAGGTAGACCAGCCACGTGTCTTCCAGATTAAAGGCGCCGCCGCCGAAGAGCGCGCCCACGATCAGCAGCCCGAAGCCGAGGTAGCCCACGATGGTCGGCACGATCAGGTAGAGCATCTGCCGCATCGAGCGCTCGACGCGCCCGAGAAACGCCGCCAGCCGCGACTCGCTGATGCGGCTCAGTTCGGGCAGCTCGCTCGCGGCCACGCTCATGCCGAACAGTGAAATCGGCAGCATATAGAGCACGAGCGCCGGGCGGAGGGCGCCGAGCGTGCCCGCGGTCGCCAGCCCGGCGAGGATGGTGTCCACGTAGCTCGACACCTGGGCTACGCCGCGCCCGGCCACGACGGGGCCGAAGGCGCGGATGGCCTCACGCACGCCTTCCACCTTCGCGGAGAGCGAGAAGCGGAAGCCCTTCATCAGCTTGAAGACAAGCGGCAGTTGAATCGCAAACTGCAGCATGCCACCGATGAGCGCGCCCACGACCGCCGCCATCAGCAACCGGTTGAGCGACGCTACCGGGATTACATCGAGCGCACCGATGCCCAGTGGGTCGTCGAAGAGCGAGGTCGCTGTCACAACGAGCGCCGTGATGACGGCGATGTTGAGGATCGTCGGGGCGACGTAGGGCAGGAAGAAGCGGCGATGGCTGTTGAGGATGCCAAGCGCCCACGCGCTCAGTGCGAGGAAGGCCGCCATCGGGAGCGTGATGCGGAGGGCGCTCACGGCCAAGCGGAAGCGGTCTACCTCGATTTCGCCTGCCGCCACCGCCGCCGCGTCGTCCAGAAAACCGGGCGCGATGAGCGTGACGACGTACTGCGCCGCCAGCACACCGACGAGCGTCACCACTGCCGAAACGGCCAGCAGTAACCCGAAGATGGCCCCGGCGAAGCGACCGGCGTCGCGCTCCCGCCCTTCTTCGAGCATCCGGCTGTAGATCGGGATGAACGAGGCCGAGAGCGTGCCCTCGCCCAGGAGGTTGTTGAGCAGGTTGGCCCCCTTCATCACCAACTGGAACACATCGAGGTGCGCCCCAACGCCGAAGAAGTAGGCCACGGCTTTCTCGCGGACGAGGCCGAAGACCCGGCTCGCCAGAATGCCGAGCATGATCAACCCCGCCGCGCTGCCCGACGCGGCGGTGGCCTTCGCTTCGGCCGCTTCCTCCGCGGGCGATCCTGGCGCAGCGTCCGCCTCTCGGAGCGTCGTCGCCCCCTCGTGCGGATCGCTCAGGCCTGCCGGGTGCAGCTCGGTGTCCGGCGTCATCTCATTCTGCGGCTCGGCCACCGACTCCGGTGCAACACGCGGAGCCCCGTCGGGCGTCTCCGCTGAGGAATCGGGAGGCCGCTCAGCCACGGGGTTTCGAGCCGGTGTGATCCTTCAGATACTGCACGGCCAGGTGGTAGCCCCCCATGCCGAAGCCGGTGATTACGCCCGCACAGACGGGCGAGAGCAGCATCGTCTGCCGGAAGCCCTCGCGTGCATAGACGTTTGAGATATGCACCTCCACCACCGGCGTCTCCATCGCCGCGATGGCGTCGCGGAGCGCAATCGAGGTGTGGCCGTAGGCGCCCGGGTTGAAGACCACGCCCTGCGTCATAAGCGCATCAGCATTGTGCAAGGCATCGATCAATGCCCCCTCGCTGTTGTGCTGCGCGAACTCGATCTCTACCTCGGGGAAGGCGTTGCGCAACCCGAGGGCGAGGTCCTCGAGCGAGCGGAGGCCGTAGATATCCGTCTCGCGCGTGCCGAGCCGATTCAGATTGGGGCCGTTGAGGACGAGGAGGTGCACGAAAAGGGCAAAGGCAAACGAATGACGGCAGCAGGGGCAAGCTACGGCCTTTCGACCGTTGCCCTTTGCCCGTCGACCTGCAATCGGAGGCCATCGTGTGCCAGATGGATGCCCTCAGGCAGCGCGGCGTCGGTCTCGGCGTGCAGGAGTGAGTGCGTCATGTGGATGAAGTACGTCGCCCGTGCGCCGATCCGCTGCGCCATCGCCACGGCCTCCTCGATGGTGAAATGCGTCGGGTGCGGTTCATGGCGGAGCGCGTCGAGGACCAGCACATCGAGGTCCTCCAGAAGCGGAAGACTCGCTTCTGGAATCGTGCTCACGTCGGTGAGGTAGGCGAAGCGCCCGATGCGGTAGCCGTAGAGCGGCAGCGTCCCATGGAACGCCGGGATGGGCGTCACCTCGACCGCGGCCCCTGCGCCCTCGCGGCTTGTTACCATCCACGACTCCGCGACCTCGTGCAGGTCGAGCTTCGCAATGCCGGGGTACGTGCCATCGCGGAAGATGTAGCTGAACATCTCGCCGAGGACGGCCGCCGTGTCCGGGGGCGCATAGACCGGGATGGGCTTCCGGTTGCGGAAGAAGAACGGCCGCAGGTCGTCGAGCCCCACAACATGGTCGAAGTGGTGGTGCGTGATGAGTACCGCGTCCACGGCCTCGATGCCGAAGCGGAGCGCCTGCTGCCGGAAGTCTGGCCCGGTGTCGATGACGAGATGCACGGGTCCGGCCTCCGTCTCCGCAACGACATAGGCCGCGCACCGCAGCCGCTGATCGCGCGGGTCAGCCGACGTACACACCCGGCAGCTGCAACCCACGACGGGAATGCCCGTGGAGGTCCCCGTGCCGAGCAGGGTCACCTGGAGCCCGGTCATGCCTCGTCGAACGCATCGCTGCCATCACTCACGGCTCCAGCTGCGCGCGCAGCCCAGGCGTCTTCGAGGGCCACGCGGACGGACGGACGGAGGTAGAGTTGCTCGACGGGCAGCGTGCGCAGGCTCTCGGCCAGCACGGCGAGCTGCGCCTCTGCCGGCTGCCGTTTGTTGAGCACGACGACCTCGTGTCCATCCACGAGGCAACGGCCCCCTCTAAACGGCCCCCGCTCTCGCCGCACCGCGATCCCGAGGTGCTGGTGCGCCTCTTCGAGGGCCTTGACGAGGGCAGGGGTTTTCATGAGAAGGGGGATGCGAGTCTGAGAGTTTGGGGCATACGCCCACACCCAGGCGCCCCCGTACTCTCACTCTCACGCCGAGAGCGCCGGTTCGTACTGGCTCGTGAGTGGCTTGCCCGATTTCTCGTCGCGCACGTCGAAGTCGAGCGGGTGCAGTGTGGCATCGGTCTTCACGAGGAAGCGCAGGCGCGAGAGCCGGAAGCGCAGGCGCGTGAGCAGGCTCGGGAAGCCCCGCCGGA
>JABDIZ010000406.1 GCA_013003465.1 Rhodothermaceae bacterium | reverse complement strand
CCGGGCGGCTCGATTCCCTCACAGCTAGTGAGCCCCAGCCAGATCAATGTCGGCGTGCTGCCAGGCCGCGTCGATGCGCGGCTGCAGCGCGTCGGCTTCCGCGTCGTGGCCCTGGGCGCGGAGGGCTTGCTGAAGGCCATAGAGTCCGCGGCCGTTCTCGGGATAGATCGCTAGGTCGGCGCGGTAAACAGTCTCGGCCTCAGCGGCCCGACCGGCATCGAGCAACACGCGTCCGAGCGCCCACCGCGAGGGGAGCGCCCACGGCGGCGGCTCGTCGTACGTCAGCCCATCTTCCAGGCGGATCGCTTCGTTCAGCGCATCAACCGCGGCATCCACGTCACCGCGCGCGGCAGCGAGTTCGCCCGTCAGGTACGGGTCGGCGATCTGCAGGATGGCCGAGAGCGTGTTGAGCCCGCCAAACTGCTCGCCGAGCGACTGGTCCGCCGCGAGCGGGCGGAGTGCGTCGAGTTCACGCTGGGCGTCGTTGAGGCGGCCCGTGTGCGTGAAAGCGAGGCCCCGCGCAAAGTGCCACACGCCCATCGGGTAGACGAGGCTATCGGGCGGCGCGGGCGTGGCGAGAATCGCGTCCCACTCGCCAAAGAGCGCCTGCGCGTAGACGAGGCTCAGGGCGAAGTGCTGGAGGAATTCCATGCCCTCCTCTCCCATCATGGGCGCGTGGTGGCCCATGTGCCCGGCTGATTCGAGCGCCGTGGCCTTCTCCCCGGCAAGCGCGGCGGCGACCCACAGGAAGTGGTGGTTGTGCGGCACGTAGCCAATGGGGTAGAGCCCTTGCGCATGGCACTGCGCGAGGTAGTCGTCATCGGCGAGGACGGCCTGCTGGTTGGCGAGGACGGCGTCGTGGTAGCGCCCGACGCGGATCCAGATGTGACCCGGCATGTGGACGAGATGCCCCGCGGAGGGCACGAGCGGGCCGAGCCGCTCGGCCGCCTCAATGCCCAGCTCCGGTCGCTGCTTCTCGACGGTGTGGATCCAGAGGTGCAGCGCGAGCGGATGGTCCGGGTTGCTGTTCATCGTGCGGTCGAGCGTGGCGAGAATCTCCTCGGTTTCCGGCTTGGGCGAGCCGTCTTCGTGCCAGTAGTCCCACGGCATCGTGTCCATGAGCGCCTCGGCGAAGAGGCTCTGCACGTCGGCATCATCCGGGAAGCGGTCTGCGACAGCGCGCATGGCGTCGGCATAGGCCCGATCGAGCGCAGAACGATCGGCGACCGGTTGAGCCGTGTAGCGCATGCCGAGCGCGTCGATCAGCGCGCGGTTGACCGAGGAGGCGGTCGGCGCCAGCACGCGGGCGCGTTCGAGCGCGGCCCAGGCGGCGGGCACGTCGGCGTCGTTCATCGGCGCGTTGACGTGCGGGCCGAGGGCAAGTGCCTCGCCCCAGGCGCACATCGCGCACGACGGGTCGAGGCGCTGCGCTTCCTGGAAGGCACGCACGGCCTCGGCGTGATTGAAGGCGAACGAGAGCACGAGGCCCTGGTCGAAGTATCGCTGGGCCAGCGGGTCGGCGGTGTCGACAGGGCGGGTGTGTCCACCCATGCCGTCGAGGAGCGGGGCGATCCGCTCCGGAGTGGGTTGGGCGCTGGCGACCTGTATCAGGCAGGCCAGCGCGAGGAGCATAGCGATACGCATCAGTGGGGGGATTCAGAGGAAAGGATTCAGTTGGTTATCCGTTGCGCGCGGTCAACTGCGCGAGCCAGTTCGTGCCGTCGGTGCCGAGGTCGCTGAAGTCGAAGTCAGCCGGGGCGAACAAGAAGCGCCGCCGCGTGCGGTAGAGGTAGGCGCGTAGCCTCCCAACAGGGGAGATCCGTACGGCTGTGGCAGCCGGAGCGCGAACGAGGGTCAGGGTGGAGGTCGACATGACGAGCCTCAAGGTTGGTTCAGGAGAGGAAGCGGCGACCCTGCGGCCGCGCGCTACTCGTCATGACGTGCCGCCCACGCCAAACCCCAAGGCTGCGCGGCGCTTCGCCGACCTTTCACGTGGGCGGAGCGCGGGCAGCGCCACGGTGAACGTGGCTCCCTCCGCTTCCGTGCTCCTGACCGTCAGCGCTCCGCCGTGCCGCTGCTGACGATGTCGTGGGAGAGCGAAAGGCCGAGGCCTGTGCCCTCGCCTGTGGGCTCGGTCGTAAAGAAGGGTTCGAAGATGGTGTGTTGCACCTCATCGGGGATGCCCGTGCCATCGCCGCGCACGGTCGACGCAAGCGCGCCGGAGCGTTCCCGCTGCGCGGCCCGGGCTGCGTAGAAGGCATTGTCGAGCAGGTTGGTCGGCACGTGCCCCATCTCGCCTCGCCGGAGTTCCACTGCTCCGATCCGCTCGTCACAGTGCGTTTCGAGTTGAACCATGGTGTCGGGATGAGCCGGTGAAGCAGCGAGGACATGAACGAAGAGGGGTGAATGAGAAGGCGGTGGGGTATCCGCTTGCTATGACGCAATCCTAGCCCGCTTCTCCAAAGCGGTTCAGGGATCTAGAGCGAGCCCCAGATCCTTGGCGAACAATGCCGTGCGTTCGGCGTCTGGTTCGTTTATTAGGGGGGACGACCACCTAAGCCGAGTCGCGCCATGCCGGAGGCCGACGTCACGATGTTGCTAGAGGATGTGGAGGCCGGTCGGGCTGGGGCCTTCGACCGGTTGCTGGCACAGGTCTACCCCGCACTCCGCCAGATGGCGCGAGCCAAGCTGCGCGATCAGCGCGCCGGGCATACGCTCAACCCCACCGGGCTCGTTCACGAGGCCTACCTCCGGCTCGTCCGCTACCAAGACGTGAGCTGGAAAGGCCGCGCGCACTTCTTCGGAGCGGCCGCCCAGACCATGCGCCGCATCCTCGTGGACCACGCCCGTAAGAAATCTGCCGACAAGCGTAAGGGCGAGCACGTCAGCCTCACGCAGGCCGACGGCGCCGCCACCGACGTGTCCTTCGACCAGTTACTGGAGATCGATAGTGCGCTCGAACGCCTCGCCGAGGAGCGCCCGCGCTGGGTGCGCGTCGTCGAGTGCCGCTACTTCGCCGGGCTCACGCTGGAGGAGACCGCCGAGGCCCTCGACATCTCGCATGGCACCGTCTCGAACGACTGGCGCCTCGCGCGCGCTTGGCTGCGCCGGGAGTTGACGGGCTGATTCGTGCTTTCCCGTGTCTATTCCTGTGAGTGCCTCGCACCAGCAGATCCATTTTTGCACCGCCGCCGATGGCGTGCGGCTCGCCTACGCGACCGTGGGCGAGGGCCTTCCCCTCGTCAAGGCCGCCAACTGGCTGACGCACGTGCAGTACGAGTGGCAGAGCCCGGTCTGGCGCCACTGGTTGCAGGAATTCTCGCGCGACCACATGCTCGTTCGCTACGATGAGCGCGGCTGCGGCCTCTCGGACTGGGACGTGGACGACCTCTCGTTCGACGCCTGGGTCCGCGATCTTGAAACGGTCGTCGATGCGCTCGGACTGGAGCGCTTCCCGCTATTAGGCATTTCGCAGGGCGGGCCGGTGTGCCTCGCCTACGCGGCGCGTCATCCAGAGCGCGTCAGCCACCTCATCCTCTACGGGAGCTACAGCGTGGGGTGGGCCAAGCGGCCGGAGTCCAATACCGCAGCGCAGTGGGGCGCGTTGACCACCCTGATCGAACATGGCTGGGGGCGGGACAATCCGGCCTTCCGTCAGGTCTTCACCTCGCTGTTCATCCCCGACGGGACGCCCGAACAGCACCGCTGGTTCGACGACCTCCAGCGCGTGACGACCTCGCCCGAGATGGCCGTGCGGTTCGAGCACGAGTTCAGTCGGATCGATGTACGGGATCTGCTTCCGCAGGTACAGGTTCCGACGCTCGTGCTGCACGCCCGCGACGACGCCGTCATCCCCATCGGTGCGGGGCAGCGCCTCGCCGAGGCCATTCCCAACGCCCGCTTCGTCCCGCTCGACGGCAACAACCACGTCCTGCTGGAGCACGAACCGGCGTGGCTGCACTTTCTATGGGAGGTTCGTGCCTTCCTCGGCGCCGAAACGGCTCCCGCCCGCACGCTCGACACGGCCGGATGGGACCGGCTCAGCGGTCTCTTCGAGCAGGCCGTCGCCCTCCCGGCCGATGAGCGCCAGGCGCTGGTTGAGGGGGTCGGCGATGCCGCCGTGCGGGCGGAACTCGAAGCCCTCCTCGCGGCCGATGCACAGGACGGAGAAAGCCTGGGTGCGGTCATTGGCGGGGCCTTCGAGGCGTCGGCCGATGCGCTCTTCGGCGGCCCCCGGGTGGAAGCCGGTCAGATGGTCGGGCCGTATCGAATCGAAGAGAAATTAGGCGGCGGCGGGATGGGCGTCGTCTACCGCGCCGAAGACACGCGGCTCGGCCGCACCGTCGCGCTCAAGTTCCTGCCGCCTCATATGAGCCTGCACGAGGAGGCGCGCAAGCGGTTCGTCCACGAAGCGCGCACGGCTTCGGCACTCGACCATCCCAACATTTGCACGATCTACAACATCGGCGAGACCACCGACGGACGCTCGTTCATCGTGATGGCGTGCTACGACGGCGAGACGCTCAAGACGAAGGCCGCACGCGGACCGCTTCCGATAGACGAGGCCGTCGGCTACGCCCTGCAGATGGCTGAGGGGCTCGCCCGTGCCCACGAGGTGGGCATCGTCCACCGCGACGTCAAGCCGGCTAATGTGATCGTGACTGAGCGCGGCCGCGTCAAGCTGCTCGACTTCGGCGTCGCCAAGATGCACGATGTAGACCTGACGCGCACGGGCGTGACCATCGGGACCGCCGCGTACATGAGCCCCGAGCAGACGCGCGGGGTGGCCGTAGATCACCGGGCGGACCTCTGGGCACTCGGAGCCGTGCTCTACGAACTACTCGCCGGTACGCGTCCGTTCAAGGGCGGGACTGAGCAGGCTGTCATCCACGCCGTGCTGAACGAGGAGCCCACGCCGCTCCGTGCCCTGCGTCCCGAGGTGCCCGACGGTCTTCAGCACCTCGTTCATCAACTGTTGGAGAAAGACCCGGTCGTGCGGCCTCTGCACGCCGACGCCGTGATCGACGCCCTCCGCCACCCCCAACGCGGCATCTCGGCCACCGTGTCTGACGCCGGAGAGACCGCCCGCGAGACGGCCTCCATTGCCGTGCTCCCCTTCGCCGACATGAGCCCGAGCCAGGACCAGGGCTACTTCTGCGAGGGCCTCGCCGAGGAGCTAATCAACGCGCTCACCCACATCGAGGGGCTGCATGTGGCTTCGCGCACCTCCTCGTTTGCCTTCAACGACACCTCCGCCGATGTCCGCGAGATCGGCGAACGCCTCCAGGTCGGGACCGTCCTGGAAGGCAGTGTGCGCAAGGCTGGAGACCGGCTGCGCGTGACCGTCCAGTTGATCGATACGGCCGACGGCTACCACCGCTGGTCCGAGCGCTACGACGGAAGCCTAGAGGACGTCTTCGCCGTGCAGGACGAGATCGCCGGTAACACCGTGCGCGCCCTCCGGGGGGTGCTGACGGAGGCCGACCGGGAGGCCTTACAGAGAGCACCGGCAGCCGATGTCCAGGCCTACGAATATTATCTGCAGGGTCGGCAGTTCATGCACCAGAACCGGCGGTTCGCCGTGGACCACGCCCGTCGTCTGTTCCATCGGGCCATCGACATCGACCCCGCCTATGCGCCGGCCTACGCCGGGCTCGCCTACGCCAGCTATGTGGCCTTCCAATGGTATGGGCAATCGGAGGAGGACCTGGCCGAGGCGAAGCGGGCCAGTCAGCACGCCGTCGAACTCGCACCGGACCTCGCGGAAGCCCACGTTGCCCGCGGGCTGGCGCTCACGATGAGCAAGCAGTACGCTGAGGCCGGGCAGGCGATGGAGCAGGCGCTCCGACTCAACCCGAACAGCTACGACGTGAACTACTTCTTCGGGCGCCTATGCTTCATGCAGGGGAAGTACGAGCGCGCCGCTACGTTCTTCGAGCGCGCCTCCGAGCTCGACCCCCAGGAGTACCAGGCCACGTGCCTGCTCCAGATGCCCTATGAGGAACTCGGGCGGCACGAAGATGCGCTCGCGCAGGCACGCACGGGATTCCACCGGGCCGAGCGGCGCCTCGAACTCTACCCCGACGACGTACGGGCTGTCAATCTCGGCGCCGGGGCCCTGCTGCGGCTCGGCGAAACCGAGCACGGACTCGAATGGATCCAGCGCGCCCTCGCTATGGCGCCGGACGACTCGGGCGTGGTCTGGAACGCCGCCTGCGCGTACGCCCGTGCGGACCACTACGAGGAGGCCTTGGACTGCCTCGAACGCGCCATCGGGCTCGGTAGCGTCAACCGGGCGTGGGTCGATCACGATCCGGACATGAACCCTCTCCGCGACCATCCGCGTTTCCAGGCCCTGATGGAGTCCATCACTTAGCTCCTCTCGTCACCCCACCGATGGCGACCGATTCTCTCGACCGGCTCGAACGCCTCTTCCGCGCGGCGCGGATGCATCCGCGCGAGGAGCGCGCCGCCTTCCTCGACGCCGCCTGCGCCGATGATCCGACGCTCCGCGCCGAGGTCGAAGAACTCCTCGCCGCCGACGCCGAGGCCGACGATGGGGCCTTCCTCGACACGCCGCCCACTGGCATCCTTGATGAGGCGGTCGCCACCGCGGCGCGGACGGCCGATCCCATGATGGAGCGGCAGGTGGGGCCCTACCGCATCCTTCGGTCCCTCGGTGAAGGGGGTATGGGCACCGTCTACCTCGCCGTCCGCGAAGAACCCTTCCAGCAGTATGTGGCGCTCAAGATCGTGCGTGCCGGGCTCGGTAGCCCCGACGTGCTGCGGCGTTTCGAGCAGGAAAGGCAGATCCTGGCTTCGCTGGGCCACCCCGGCATCGCTCGCCTCCTTGACGGCAACGTGACCGACGACGGCCTTCCGTATTTCGCCATGGAGTACGTCGAAGGTCGACCGCTTACCGCCTACGCCGACGAGCACCGCCTGCCCATTGAGGAGCGGATGCGGCTCTTTCGCGACGCCTGTGATGCGGTCCACTACGCCCACCAGAACCTCATCCTCCACCGCGACCTCAAGCCGTCGAATATCCTCGTCACGCCCAAGGGGACCGTGAAGCTGCTTGACTTCGGGATTGCGAAGCTGCTCAACCCGCACCTGAGCCCATCGGCGCTGCCAGTGACGCGGACGGCGCTGCGCGTGATGACGCCCGAGTACGCGAGTCCGGAGCAGGTGCGCGGCGAGCCGCTCTCGACGGCCTCGGACGTGTACGCGCTCGGGGTGATCCTCTACGAACTGCTCACCGGCCACCGTCCCTACCGCCTCACGCGCGGCACGACCGACGAGATGATGCGCGTCGTGTGCGAGATGGATCCCGAGCGCCCGAGCACGAAGGTCATCCGCGACGAGACCATCACGCGCCACGATGGGACCACCGAGACGATCACCCCGGCCGCCGTGGGGGAAGCGCGCGACGCGAGCCCGGAGCGGCTGCGCCGTCGGCTCAAGGGCGACCTCGACAACATCGTGCTGATGGCGCTCCGCAAGGAGCCGCAGCGCCGCTACGCCTCCGCCGAGGCCCTGAGCGAAGACGTCGGGCGCTACCTCGACGGGCACCCCGTGGCCGCCCACCGCGACTCCCGGCACTACCGACTCGCCAAGCTCGTCCGGCGCCACCCCATCGAGACCACGGCCCTCGTAGCGCTGGCGATCATGCTGCTCGGTTTCGCCCTCTTCTCGGAGACGCAGAACCGCCGCGTCGAGCGCGAGCGGGACCGCGCGCAACTGGAGCGTGACAAGGCCGAACAGGTGTCGGCGTTCCTCGTGACGCTGTTTGAGCAGGCCGATCCTACCGTCACGCCCGGCGACACGCTCACCCTCCGCGAGGTGCTCACCGACGGCGCAGCCCGCGTCGAGACCGAACTGGCTGAGCAGCCGGAGGTGCAGGCGGCCATCCTGAGCGTGATCGGGCAGGCTTATCGCAACCTGGGGCGTAACGTGGAGGCGGAGCCCCTCCTCGAACGTGCCGTGGCCCTGCGCCGCGAGGCCCTCGGCGACCACCCCGATACGGCCGAGAGCCTGTTCGCGTTGGCCAGCCTCTACGAGGTCAGCCACGAATCCGCCCGCGCCGAACCGGTCTACCAGGAGTACCTCGCCCTCGCCCGTCAACTCTACGGCGAGGAGAGCATCCACGTCCTCGTGACGCTTTACCGGCTGGGTACGCTGGCGCATGTCGAGGGCCGTACGGAGGAGGCCGACAGCCTGCTCGGCGAATGGCAGCGCCGCCTCGAAGCGATGCCCGACACCACCAGCCCGGACCTCGCCCTCAGCCTCGGCAATCTCACCGATCTCCTCTTTACCCAGGGCCGCTCGGAGGAGGCCGAGCCGTTCATCCGCCGCGCCATCGAGATCGACCGGCAGCTCTATGGGGATCGGCATCCGGCGGTCGGAGAGGATCTTAACCGCCTCGCCATCATCCTGAACAACACGAACCGCCCGACCGAGGCCGAGCCCGTCGCACGGGAGGCGCTGGACTTGAACCGCGCGCTCTACCCCGACGGGCATATTGAACTGGGCAACAGTCTGCAACAACTGGGTGAGGCGTTGCAGAACCAGGGGCGCTACGACGAGGCCGAACCGTACTTCCAAGAAGACTTGGAGCTACGCCGGGTTCTCCATCCTGAGGGGCATCACACGCGTGCCCGAAGCCACACCCTGCTCGCGCGCCTGAACTACGACCGGGGCGACTATGTGGCGTCCGAGCGCTACTTACGCGAGGCCATCGGCATCTTTACTGACTTGTTCGGTGAGACCTTCTTGCCCACGATCCAGCACCGGCTGGAACTGACGGACGCCCTCCGCGAGCAAGGGCGCTTTGCTGAGGCCGAGCGCACACTCCTCACCGATCTCGACTACCTCACGGCGGAGCGAGGCCTCACCGACCGGACGAGGCAGGCTTGCCTACGGCGCCTCGTCCGGCTCTACGAAGCGTGGGGGCGGCCTGACGCCGCCGTGCAGTACCAGGCCCAACTCGACGAAGCGGGGGCCAGCTAAACGGCGCCACGATCGGCTACAGACGAACGCCGCGCACGACGACGAACTCGCCCGGAATCGCGTAGCCTGCGCCCTCGCGGTAGGGTTCGATGGTGGCGAGGTAGTCGGCTTGCGCCTCGGCGCGGGTGGCGTCGTCGAAGCGCGCCCACGCGAGGGCGACGGGGCCGCCGACGAAGGCGGCGAGGCAAGCAGCGTCGGCAGAAGGGTAGCGCAGGGTCGTCTGGATCCGCTCGCTCGTCACGTCGGTGAAGCCCGTATTTTCGAAGACGGTTTTCAGCGTCTCGCCCGTACCGAGGGAAAAGAAGAGCGGGCACACATCCGTTTCCACACGGGTGTCCACGACGGGGAAGATGCCGGCCCAGCTGCAGCGATCACGGCGCCCCCACACGGCGGCGACGGCCCGTCCGCCCGGTTTCAGGACGCGGTGTTGCTCGCGGAGCGCCGTATCGGGATCGGGTACATACATCAGCCCGAGCCCACAGAGCACGGCG